>NZ_AEXQ01000012.1:0-59332 GCF_000191865.1 Turicibacter sp. HGF1 | reverse complement strand
CGGATATTTTTTTATAGAGTAAAGAAAATCTTATTAAAAGAAAAGGAGAGTTTCAAGTTGAATGAATCAGGGTCTCTGTTCATTCTTTATAGTCTATTCACACGTTGAGAAAAATAGAACAATTTGGTGGAAAATGAAAAAAGTTGAACTGATATCAGTTCAACTTTTCATTCTAGCGTGTTGTGAAAGAGAAATCATTCTTTTGGATGTTTACATTTGAAAAAATCAAATATAAGTGAAAAAGGAGCTCTTTACCTAAGAGACGAATGACGTTTACGAACGATTTCCCTACTTCCTTATTAGTATATGTAAAAATCTCTAATTTAGACTCTTTTTAAACCTAAAATTGGAATAAAAACGATTACAAATTATTTATCTTAAGGTATAATGAAAGAGTAAAAACAGGAGGGGGATTTTTATGGCATCACAATACGATGATAATCTATTCTTTAAAATGATTTATGCGATTAGCGATATCGCTGTTTTATCAATTTTATGGTTTATTGGAAGTTTACCGCTTGTAACGATTGGGGCTTCAACAACGGCTTTATTTTATGTTTGTGGGAAAAAGGTTAAACAAGATGAGCCTAAAATAATTTCTGAATTTATTAAAAGCTATAAAGAGAATTTTAAACAATCTTTTTTGATTACCGGGATTTTAGCCATCTTATGGTATGGGACGTTAACTTACTTTATGATGAGTTTTTCCGCTTTAAAAGAAGGCTTTAATGGGTCAGTTGTGGTCATGTTGGTTTTAGCTTTTGAGGTAGTGATGATGAGTGTTTATATGTGTGCACTTTTAGCTAAATATGAGCTTCGTACAATCCAAATTATTAGAAATTCATTTTTATTTATACATGCTTATTTTATTGAGTCGATTAAAGCGTTTGGTTTAATCATCGCTATCATTTTTTGCTTGCTGCTTGTACCCGGGATTGTGATTGTGTTACCAGGAGCGATTGGATTAACCGGAAGTATTTTTATTCGAAATTCGATTCATAAGTTTTTAGTTCGTCAAAAAGCAGTTGAAGAATTACGTCAAGAACAAGCCATTGAGTGTTAGGGGGATTAGGATGGGAATCTTTAATGCAGATCGGCCTCTTGGAAAAATGTTAGCAGACGCATATGATTTAATGTTATTAAGTGTCTTATGGTTTGTGGGATGTTTACCAATTGTAACAATCGTGACTTCAACAACGGCGCTCTTATTTGTTTGCGGGAAAAAGCTAAGAGGGGAAGAGATTCAAGTAGGTGCTGATTTTTATAAAAGTTATCGTCAAAACTTTAAAATGTCATTCCCGCTTCTTCTTATTCTCGGAATTTTTTGGTTTGGAAGTTTGTTTTATCTATTCATCGGATATCGTTCATTACTGCAAAAAATGACGCTTGCCTGGCTGTTTATCATTATCCTAATTTTTGAACTTGTCGTCTTAACGGCCTTTATTCTCTTATTATTCTCACGTTATGAAACATCAATTTTTCAACTTTTAAAAAATGCTCTCTTTATGTCACATGCTTATCTTCTTCAATCTCTTTTTATTTTCTTGTGGAGTATTGGATTAAGTCTTTTAGTCCTTTTCATGCCTGGATTATTTGTGTTAATGCCAGGCGTCTTAGCTTGCTTAATCAATTATTTTGGTGGAGCTGCGATTGGGCATCATTTAAATCACTCAAAATAATCATTCGGTTTGTGAATGGTTATTTTTTTTATTTTCTTGCAACTTTTTATCCTGTTTATCTCTCTAATAGGTGTCAATTATGATAGCATGGTATCAAAGAAAGGTTAGGCGTAGGATATGGATCGTGTATTAGTAATACCTTGGGTTAAAAAAGTAGAGGAAGTCAGTGAGAGGCAGTTAGCTAAAAAGGCGATAAGAGGAGATCATGATGCTTATGGTGAACTACTTAAGCGTCATAAAGCCTATTTTTATAAAATGGCCTTTAGTTATGTGAAGGAGCAACAAGTAGCCCTTGATATTGTTGGGGAGATGACCTATTTAGGATTGATGAAGATTCATCAATTAAAGAATCCCGATTATTTTAAGACATGGATGACGAAAGTTTTGATTCATGTGGCTTTAAAGGAAATCAAGAAGCAGCAGGATGTGATGCCATTATTAGATCAGGTTGATATTCAGGAGGTTAACAAAGGAATTTCGATTGAACAAAAGTTAGATTTGTATGAAGCAATGGATCGATTACGGCCTGAGTATAAAATGGTAATTATTTTAAAGTTTTTTAATGATTATAAAGAAAAAGAGATAGCCGATTTGATGGAGTTACCGCTAAATACCGTAAAAAGTCATTTAAGACGCGCGAAAGAGGAGTTAAATGTTTTATTAAAGGGAGGATGTTTTAATGAATAAATATGATGAGATTTCTTTACCCAATCAATTAGACGATGTGATTAATGAAGGAGTTAAGCAGGCGATGATGATGAAACGTACAAAGAAATTAGGACGTGTGAAAAAGGTAGGAGTAGGATTAGCAGCGGGGCTTATGATTACACTAGGACTTGGATTCACGAATCCAGCAGTAGCTTCTAAGTTACCGGTTATTGGTAATGTCTTTGAGTCAATTGAAAAGAATTTGTACTTCCCAGGTAATTATTCAGAGTATGCAACATCAGTGAATGAAACCGCCTATTCGAATGGAATTGCGATGACGTTGTCGGAAATTTTTAGTGATGGACAGTTTTTATATGTAACGTATGTCGTGGAGAGTGAGAAACCATTTGAACATTTATCCTACATCGTTGAAGAAGCAAAGAATCAGGTCATTGAGGTGAATCAACTGCTTGTAGAAGAGGCCTATAGTAAAGTTGATTTTGATGCGGAATTAGAGGTAATCGGAATTTCAGGATTTGAAGGAAAATTTATTGATGAGCATACGTTTGTTGGCGTGGAGCAGTACTATTTAGGATCAGGAGAAATTCCAGAAGAGTTTACCTTCCAAACAAAGAAAATTGTCGTAGAAAATTGTGCCAATCATATTGATGATGAATCACAAACCACATGGGGAACTTGGGCATTTAAAGTGCCAGTTAAGGTTAATCAAGAGTTATCATCAGTGACGGTTGTTGAAGGAGTAAATGCGAATGGAGCCAGTATTGAACAAATATCAATGACTCCATTTGGAGTCATTGTGGATGCGACTATTCCAGAGGAAGATTGGTCACGATATGATATTCGTGTTTTTGATGAAACAGGAGAAGAGCTTCAGATGAGCCAATTAAGATATTTAGGAAATCAAGGCGTAAAGGGAATTTATCGAGCATCAAAGACTAAAACAGGAACGTTCAAAGTTGTGATTGAAAAACAAATTTGGATTCCTACGGGTGAGGATTCTTATGAACATCATGAAAGTGAGACTATTTTAGAAAGTCTGATTACAATTAAATAAATAAGGAGCCTGTGATGGCTCCTTTTAAATCTTAAAGAATCGGTTCTTAGGGGGATTTTTTTAGTTATATTTGAACGGAAAGGTCTAAGTTTTGCAATTTATTAAAACTTTAACCAATCATTGCTGATTGATTTTATTTCATGTAGTGAATGAAGGGAATTTAGAATGTTATGTGGTATAATTAGAAAAAATGGAGGGGAATCATGAAAAAAGGGATAAGTATCTTTATTTTAAGTATGTTATTAGCTGGATGTCAGTCTGTGACTTCAATGCCACAGCAAGAAATCGTAGAGGATAATCAAGGGGTTGAAGAAGAAGTCGAAGAGCTTTCTGATGTGCTGTTTAATCTTAATGAGCTAGGCGATGAGTATCTGCAGCCTTTGACGTTTTTAGGACGTCTTGGAGGTCATGATCTTTATTTGACAGTGCCATATACGCTAGATCATCAGGCCATTCTTTATCAGACGAGTGCATCTCGTTTAGATGTCATCAAAGAAGTGATGCTTGGGATGAGTGTTTTTAAGGTAAAGATTCTTGATAATCAATTGTATGTGATAACGGAAGAGGAGTTATTTATTTTTGATGAAGAGTTAGAAGTTGTTCAGGTAGAGGGATTACCTGATGTTATCAACGGAGAGGGGAAAATTTTGGGGTGTGACTTTAATCAGGATTTAACGATGATGAGTTATAGCAATACGGAGGGGCTTTGGTTATGGAATCAGGGGAGTGAACCGGTTTTGTTAGCCAAACCGATTTATTATGATGCTCAAAAGTTACTTGAAGTGTCGTATTATGGAATGCAACGTTTATTAATAATGGACAACATTTAATAGCAGAAATCGGGGGATATGAAGCGGCAGCAGGATATTTGATCTGTGAATTAGCGTCACAGACTTGTGAAAAATTAGAGGTTCCTGCTCAAGCGAATATGATGGATTTAGCTTATAATGAAGATTACTTACAAATGTTTGTATATGAAGAGGATGATTTTGTCATGCGCTGGTTTGGGTTAAAGGAGCAGCAGTTTTTGGAGGGGGATTTGATTGAGTTTGAACCGGTAGAAGGGGAGACTCGAGAGATTATGGATTATATGCAGCAAGGAAATGAAATGGTAGTGGCGATTGGAATTAAAAATGAGGGACAGTTTTTTCCGAAATGGATTGATATTGAGCGTTATGAGATATTAGAAGATGGAATTTTAGAATTTTTAGAGCAGTTGACGATAATTGAGGACATTAAGGTCGATTTAATTGGATTTACCCAAGAAGGTAAAGTCATTTATTGCCTAGATCATGATGATTTAGGCTATTCGCAGCGAAATTTTTACGTAACGGAATAAAAAAAGTCAACAAATCAGAGGAAGCCGACATATATTGAAAAATATAGAAGGCTACTCTGATTTTTTTAGTTTGAGATTTGCTATGAGCTATTTTGCAAGCAAAAATTAAAAAAAGTTTTAGAGGCTTTCTTGATATAATCGACAAGAGGTCATATAATAGTGATGAAAAGGAAAGGGTTTTCAAATAAATGGGGGAGAATATGATGAAAGATGATAATTTGAAGGTTGTGTTACCAAATCATTTGAGAGGACGAAGTTTGGATACGAAAGTCATCCCCATGCTTTGTCATTTAAAAACAACATTAAATCATTTAGTGGAATTAAAAGGTGATGCTTCTTTATTAAAACAATGGGAGAAACGAAGTTATCGTGCCTATTGTTTAGGTGAAATTCAAGATTTGATTGTGGAGAGTTATCCTGAGGAATGGCCTGAAATTGTAAAAGAGCATATTTTGAGCAAAGATGTGAATGACTTAGGAGCGAGTTGTATCGATATTTATTTAGTCGCTTATGTGACTGAAACATTTGGTGTTGGTAAAGATGTTTTTATTGATTATGTGAAGTCAGCTGGTATTTCGACGAAAGATAATACAGCGAGTGCGATTTGGAAAGTTGGAAAAGCTGATGGGATTTATTTGGGGCTTTTAAATGGTGATGGATCGATTCGAGATATTAATTTTTTTAGACAATGGACTAAAACTGAATTTGTCTTATAAGGTGATGATGATTATTAAAAATTGAAACAAGACATAGGAGTGTAGGGGCCTATGTCTTTTTATTTTATGTAAGATGGTATCACTATTGGTTTGATACCTGTTTAGATAGGGGGCGTTTATCCGTTGCTTTTTTAGAATTGACACCTCAATGTAAAAAGAGGAAACATTAAGTTTCCTCTTTTTAGTGAGCTTCAGTTGTATCAATGGTATGAATGGTAACTTGTGTTCCATCTTGTTCAATGTCACCGATAATATCACCTGTTTCGGAAAGACCGATGAGTGAGAAATTTTCTCCTGTAAAATCAGGAGAATAGGCCATCCAAATATAGGTTCCCTCTATATCAGATTCGATAATTTTAGCGCTATGAGCGATGCTAAAAGACGGCTCTGTAATTAAGACTTCATGTAAGTTTTCATCTGTTGTGATTCCTGCATAAATCGTATAGGGAACATCTTCTGTTTTTTGAAGACTGACATAAGAAAGACCAGCTTGTGCTTCTAAATTTGAGATTTCATAAGCAATGTTGTAATCCATAAATTCATAACCTGAAAAGTTACGATTGACATAGGCGATAGATAAGGAATCCGTTCCGATGGTTCGATACAGTAAAATGCTACCATCTTCTGTTTTTTTCTCATAAAGGATTTCAATGGAATCAGCACCGGCGACAGACATGGCTTCTTCTGCTGTTTTAGAGGCTGTATTATATTGACAGATATAAACGATAGATAAAACAGTGACGAGTAGTGAGATACTAATGACAATTTTTTTCAATGGTTAATCCCTCTCTTCCTTAATATGCTATAGTATACAAAAGAAGAAAGAGATTTACGACGTGATTGACAAATGTTTTCAAAATTAAAAAAAGGAAGTGAACCATTAAAACAAAAAGGGGCAACATCTTACATAAAAAAAGTCTGCATTTTGAAAGATATTCGATTTAAAGGAATATTTGTCTTTTTCCATCCGCCTCATTTTATGAAAAAGTTAGGTCTATTTTGAGATTTTTGTCAATATAATGTAAACATGTAAACGAGCTGTCGGATACACGGCGATATTTTATGGATAAAGGGGACACGGATAGATGAAAATGGAGAAATTTTTGAAGGATGAGAATTGTTTTGAGGCGTTCTATGGAGGACGATATCGTTATGATCATTTAGTGAGATATCAATTAATGGATGCTTCGATTATGATTCCGAGACAGTTAGAGGTATTAATGAATTTGGATGGTTATGACTTAATGGCTATTGAGGGACAATCGAGCGTTGATTCTCCCCTTACTATTTCGATTACACGTCAACAACTCGATGAGGGGATGACACCTGTTATGAAAAATCAACAGTTGTTAATGAGAAAGTCTGCTGAAATTAAAGGAATTAAAGTGGATGGTTATCAGGGGATGATTATTAAAAATGACCTTGGGTTTAAAGGGTGTGAGACCTCTCTTATTGTAGTGGTGAATCAAATCATGATTAAAGTGACGGTTTTATTTAATGAATATTTTGTAAATATGGATGAGGTAACGAATAAAATTTTAAAATCTTTTCACCTTAACTTGCCACAAGATCCGAGTAATGCCTCAGTAAAAGAGATGAAGGCAATACCGATTCATGCAGATGAAGAGAGCTTGTCTCACACATTAAATCGGATGAAGAAATTATTTAAGGGACGTTTTATTGCCAAACAATTAGCCTAAAAAAAGCACTTTTATCAAAAGTGCCTTTAAAAATCTGAACTCATGATACCGCCTACTATCTCAACTAGTTCACTTAAACGTTTTTTGACGGTCTCTAATTCTTTTTTACTTTCATTAAAATCAGCCTGTAAAGACCAGAGATGACGATACAGAGATTGAACTTGCTCTTCTGAAATGAAAGGATCTTGCTCATGAGCTTCGATGTTTTTTTCAACTAAATCCATTTCGTGTTGAAGTTCAAAGAGATGATCTTGCAACGCATATTGCTTATTGGTTAATTCCATGTGAATTTCCACGACACTCAAAATAATTCCTCCTTTTTAAAAGTAGTTTGGCTATTTTTAGATTGATTATAACAAATACGGTGACAAAGTTGACACCCTATTTAGGGTATACAATGGAATTTGTCTTCGTTATAATTAAACATGAAGAAATCGTAGGACATGCAATCAAATAGACAAACTTAAGGAAATTTAAGGACGCCAAGCTACAGGGCTTAACTCAAGATGATGATGCTAGCTAGTTGCCATAGAAGGTAAGATAGATTCTTTTATGTTTAATGACACCTGTTTTTAGATAAAATGGCAATCACCTGTTTGCGGTAGTGTGAGGTTGCAGTCATTGAATCTACGGATTCTTTATTGGACCTGATCATAAAGCATCTCAAAAACGTTATGATCTAGGCTACTCATTCATTTCAATCTAGGACTCAAGCAATGGCACTAAAGTCCTAATTCCTAATCCTTTTTGGATTAGAGTCGTGATCATTTATGAGATGAAAGCATCGTATGGCCTCCCAATCGTATGATATGCCTTTTCATCCATGAATTGAAAATGACTCAGTATTGGCCTGTATCCCAAAATAGGACAATACTTGTTAAATCATGTGAAGCAAGCAGATGGTTTTTTATTCTCCCAAAGTAGGAAATCATCGCTATCATCCTATTTGTTTATGAAAAAATTACCCAAATTCTTATGGTTCATAAACGAAAAAATACTCTAATAAAACATTACTCAATATCATTTAAAAGCTTTGATAAATGTTTAGTTTAAAAATGTGAATGAAACATTTTTAAACTATATTTATCAGAGTTTTTTTTTGTTTAAGTTAAATCCACTCTATTTTAAGTAAGAGATCATGGTTAGCTGAATGAGATGATAACATCATTCAGTATGACGTGAGACTTACGATTGAGTAGGCCAAAAATGTAAAATTTATTATTTTAATAAGAAAAATATTTTAAGGATTGAAAATTTATTAATTATCTGTTTAAAAAAACAATAAAACAAAATCATAAGTTAGGTTTTATGGTTTTAAAGATAGGAAATGAAGGATTAGTATGGTAATATTATGTTATAAACTGTCAAAAAAAGGAATTTGATTCGAGGGAGAATAAACATGTATTTATCAGAAGTTGGGGCTCGTGATTATGAACAGTGGATTAGAGGAATTTTATTTAAATTAGAATATGACAATGGTCAAATTGAGGTTTATGCAAATGGTCATTTTATGGATGAAATGCCGTGTGAACAAGAATCTTATTTTAAATCAGCTGTGAATCATTACTTATGTCTTGTTAGAACTGGCCATGGCATTTATACTGTTCCGAAATTTGCGAGTAATGAAGAAGATTATTTTGTCTATGAGGTGGCATCATCAGAAGGTGAGTTGACGTACCTAGAAGATTATACTCATGTTGGATGGGGCATTGAGAAATTATCAGATGAAGAGTTAGCGTCTGGCGTCTTTTATCTTCCTAAAACGTCAGAAATCCTGCCTTCTTTGATTAAGAATAAGTGGTATACGATTATACACGGGTATTTTGAAGAAGAGACTTATGTTAAAAAGGTTTTGGTGCATCAGACGTTGGAAACGGTTGAATCTTATTTGCAAAGTGAACGTGCCATTAAGTCTTATTTAACGGGACATTTACAAATTTTTGATGAATCACGTGCTAGAAGATTACCGATTCAAGATATGAAGGCGTATATTTCACTAGAATGTAGTGATGGCGTAAATGAAATCTCTTTGTTACCTCGACTCTCTCAAATCGAGGTAAAAGAAAGTGGTCAGTTGTATTCGTTAACGGAACTGTCACAACATTACAGACTAGATGTGGTGGGGCTTGGATTACAACCTGTGGGTGTTTATAAAAAGATGGGGAGCCGTAACCGAAAGAAATGCGTTAAAGAAATTAAAGTATTTCATTTAGATGATATCCCTCAGTCTGCTCTTTGCCAATGTGGAGAGATGACATTAAAGAAGGGGAGATTAGAGGAGCGCCTTTGTTTAACGTGCTTAGAAGTTCGGAAACAAGTTGCACATGAACAAGGAAAATTACGACTCGAGTCGCAGTTTGAAAAATTTTTAAATGACCCAAATGCTTTAATTTTGATGGCATATGGAAATGAATCTAAACATTCTAAGATGATGATGCTCATTGATGTTGCGCTAGTGAATTTAGCGGGAGAAGTCGTGTATCAAACATTAGTTTATTCGAAACAACCACTGAGTGAAAAAGTGCTTGAGATGGGCTATGAAGAATCGATGTTTGAAAAGGCGCCTGATTTTTTAAGTATTAATGAAGAGTTACAAGCTCATTTAGTCGGAAAAAATTTATTATCTCATGTGATGACCAAGCGCGAAGGCGTTTTAATTCATACGTGTCGTCAAAATGGGGTGTGGTTAAATCAGTCTTATGAAACACTTTGCTTATTTCAATTAATTTATTATTGTTTTCATGATTTATATCCAAGTCCTGCAAAACTAGGAATTGAAGGTATTTGTGATTATTTCGATATCCCATATGTCTTTCCACGCAGTGCGAGTCGTGATGCATTAGCTATTTTAGAAATTGTTAAAAAGCTCGCTCAGAAAATGGATAGGGGAAGAAGATAGATGAGATATAAGGGAAAATTGTCAAAATAAAAAGCCAAATGAGGAGATTTCATTTACGGTGGAATAAGAAAAAAAGCGTATCAAGCCATTGCGATCTGATACGCTTTTTAGTTTACTCAGGGACATTGAAGAAAGTAGGAAGTAAGTCTTCTGAACCTTCTAAAATATCGTATTGAATTAATTCAAAGGTTAATAAAAGTTGTTGTTGTTTTGCTGTTAATTCATTAACTTGGTTTTGGTTAGCATCCATTTTAAAGTTGTTATGTAACACACTGAATTCTTCGTATAAATCAGATAAGAACATTTGGAAAGGTGTCAGTGGCAAATTAAGCTCTTTTAAGATTAGGGGAGCAATAAAGATTGGGCTGACATCATAAATGTTTTCAATGTTAAAGTCTTGGATGTTTGACATAATTAATAAAGGTGTTTCATAGAATAATTTAGCTGTCTGTGCATTTGGATCTTTATCAACGTATCCATGAGCAGCATGAATATCGGATGAGAAGTTGACTAAATGGTCTCCAAAGAAGACAACAACCGTTGGTTCATCATAGTTTTCAATTTTGGTAATAAAGTCTTTTAAGGCAGTATCTGTTTCTTTTAGACCCTCTGCATAAGTTTCCATTTCCTTGTTTTCAACTCCAGATGAATCTGTAACGGTTATGGACGTTGGACCGAATTTCTCATCAAAGATAGGGATGTGATTTTGCATGGTTAATCCATACGTGAAGGTAGGACCTTCTGTGTTTAGTAAATGGTCGTACATTTGATTAAATACGTATTCGTCTGTTACATATTTCCCACTATCAATATATTCAGGGGCTGTCATTTTATCAATTGACATAAATTCATCAAATCCAAGAGCTGGATAAACGAGACTTCGTTTATAGAAGGCTGCATTATTTGGATGAATCGCAATTGAAGAGTAACCTAAATCATCAAAGTAAGAGACAATCGATGGAATCTCTGTTTTTTGACTTAAAGCTTGTTGGAATGGGACGGTTCCTTCTAGTAATAAAGAGTTTGTAAAGCCAAGTAAAAATTCAAACTCAATATTTGCGGTACGGTTGCCTTTAAAAGGTGATAACATGTTCCCTGATGAATAAGTTTGCATGTATTGTCTTAAGTTAGGAAGTGGATCTTCACTAAATGTTAATTGATTAAACACAGTTGGATCACTTAATGACTCACTGACAATGACCATCACATTAGGTGTTTGGGTATTCGTTAAGTTTTGATTATATTCTTTTGCTTTTTCAGTATAATAATCAGTGATTTGTTGCATATTGGCTTCACTATAGTTTTCATTTTTAATCATCAAGTCGTTTTGAAGATTGGTGATAAATCCAAATAGGAAGCCATTTTGTTGATAGTTTGAAAGTTGGTTCCATTTTGAGAAATTCACTGTCTTAGTGACGATCGGATTCATGAATGTTTTATCGTAGTAAAAGGTTGAGGCGAGATAAAAAAGTGCTAAAACTAATCCAATGACACGGGATTTGAGTGTTAGTTTTGTTCCTTTACGTGTGAAGACGGAAAGAATAGCTAGACCAATGATGAAAGCCATTAATCCACCAATCAGAGCTGGCGATAAAATTTCTTTAACATAGCCTACGATTTCATCCATTTGCGATAACATAGACATATCTGACGGATAAATTGGTTCTCCAACGACAAGCATTTTATAGTAGTTCGCAATGCCAACGACAATTAATAAGAGGTTTGATAAGCTAATTGCTAAAATTAAGTGATTAAAAAGACAATATAATGCCAAACTAATACTAAAGACAATTGTTGAAGCCAAGAAAATTAAGTTGATATGATGTGCAATCCATGTCATGGTGATATCAAAGTTTGGGAAAAAGTAAATGATTTGCATCACTAAGATGGTCAGAATCGAAGTGAGTATTAAGTAGAAGAAAATACGAATCCACTTGATGAATGAATCATTGTGTTTCATTTTTACTTTTTTAAATAATCCGATTTCACTTCCCGTTATAGAAATGAAGAAAATCATTAATAATAGAGGACGATAAGAGACATTGGCAAGTCCGGTCCATTTAAATAAAGTGATGAGGAGGATAGGCAGTGCAGCATATCCAATGATTTCAGGTGATAAAGCTTCAACATTGAACCTTTGTGTCAGTTTGCCAGCAAAAGCCACCAGATAACTTAAAATGAGATAAAAAGCCATCAGCGAGCCCATATAAGCGAGGTTTAATAAAATAGGATAGTCGGGTGACACTTTAATTTTTAAATCGTTCTCTGTTGTACTATTTAAATGAATGGTTTTAACGAGATGATCGTTACGATAAATAGAAAGAGTTCCAGCTCCACTCGTTTTTAAAAGTTGGATGCCGATTAACTCATTTTTTAGGTTGGATAGAGTTAAAGGAGTACCATTAGAGCTTGCTAATGTTTCTTTAAAAATCCAATCATTGTCTGTCGTTAGAGTACTTAAATCCAAATTTTGATGATTTACATTCATTTGAGAAATTTGAACAGGTCCCTCACTCGCAACAAAACTTAATGAATAAGATTGTGTTAGAAAGGGTAATGGCCTCTCAATCGTAAAATTGAAATATGAGACACTAATTAAGGTGATTAAAAAAACAATAAGGTTTAGATTGGATTTATTTTTGACATTGATTTGCTTGGTTATGAAAAAATAAGCCACGCACCAAAGGGCTGTCACTAGGATACTTAATAGAAGTTGAGACGTTTGACTATTCGTCCAAGTGAGAATACCATAGGCTGTTAAGATTCCAATGCAAATCTTAAATAGATTAAACTGTTTCATTTTAAATCCCTCCTTCATAATCCGTTAATTAGAGTCTTGCATTTTGGCAAGCTTTTTTATTTAGATCATGAATTATAATCAAAGAATCATCCTATATTTTAAAGCATAATTCTTAGAAAAGATAGAAAAATGTCGAAAAAACTTACTGGTTTATTTTAGATTCCGTCAAAATCAAGATTAAAAATAAGAATACTTCATATAAGATAGGTTAAGTTAAGGATAGAATCTTTTTTATCAATCCAAACTAAATGGACCTAAATTTTAATAAATGTATAAAAAATGTAGCAAAATAGTGAATATAGTAGTGATTTTGTATAGAAATGACGTGAACTATTGATTTGAAAGGCTAAGCTTTCTAAAATAAGTCTAGATGTCAGCAATGACACAAATTGTCGACGAGAATCGAAACTCAAAAATTAACTTATTTTTAAAACAGATTCTAATCTTTTTAATTATAATAATGAATTCTTGCACCAATATTGAAAATAGAAAGCGCTTGTTTATAGAATGTTTAAGTTAATGTGTTGTCAATTCAATAAAATATTGTTATCATGTATGTTTGTCACAATCGCTCGAATTTTAAACAGAAAGAGGATTGTCAAATAGAGTGATTTTGAGATGTCTTTATTTTAATGTGAGATAGAGCCATGTCAAATAAATCTGTTTCAACACCTATTATGATGAAGATTAAAGAGCTAACTTAAACGAATACAAATGACAACCATGTCTAAGTCATATTGAGGAGAGATTTATGGAAAAACTAATAATGATTAACTTTACGGTGGCAGCAATTTTTTTCGTCTGTTATTGTTATCAATTTCTATATGTAGCAACGGCCTTAGTTCAAAAAGATAAACCGCATAAAGAAGAAAAAGCTCATCATTTTGCCGTCTTAATCGCTGCACGAAATGAGGCAGAAGTGATTGGCCATTTGATTGAGAGTATTCAGGCACAAACGTATCAAAAGGGCAACGTAACGGTTTTTGTTGTCGCAGATAATTGTACGGATAATACCGCTCAAATTGCAAGAAATCTAGGAGCCGTCGTCTATGAACGCTTTAATCAAGATAAAATTGGTAAAGGCTATGCGATGGAATATTTACTAGACCAGATGGAAAGAAACAATGAGCGTTTTGACGGATATTTTGTTTTTGATGCGGATAATGTTTTGGATCAAAACTATATTTTAGAAATGAATAAAACGTTCTCCGATGGTTATGACATCATCACGAGTTATCGTAACTCCAAAAACTTTGGTGATAATTGGATTTCAGCGGGATACGCCATCTGGTTTTTATGGGAATCAGAATATTTAAATCGAGGACGTATGTTACTTGGAACAAGTTGCGCTGTCTCTGGAACAGGCTTCTTCTTTAGTCGTCGTATTATTGAAAAATATGACGGATGGAAATTTTTCTTGTTAACAGAAGATATTCAATTCACCGTAGATAATGTTCTTTCAGGCGAAAAAATTGGGTATTGCCGAAATGCCGTCTTATATGATGAGCAACCAATTAAATTCAAACAATCATTTAGACAACGTCTTCGTTGGGCAAAAGGATTTTTCCAAGTCTTTCGTCAATATGGTGGGAATTTAATGAAGGGAGCGCTTCGAAAAAACTCATCATGCTTTGACATGTTTATGGTCATTAGCCCAGCTATCTTCTTAACTATTTTTAGTATTTTATTTAATGGATTGGCTCTGTTATTGGGGGATTTCTCGCGTTATGAAGTGGCTGTTATTATTCGTAGTTTACAGCAAATGATTATTAATATTTACTTTACGTTAGTTGCCATCGGAGCGTTAACAACGTTTACGCAGTGGAATAAAATTCACACGACGAACTTCAAAAAAGTTCTGTATATTTTCACATTCCCATTATTTATGTTAACGTATATTCCTATTACGATTACGGCTTTATTTAAAAAAGTGGAATGGAAACCCATTGAACATAGTAAAGCAAAAACAATAGCTGAAATTAAGGAGGGATAAGGATGCTAAAACAAATGAGTTCGGCATTTTTTGCGCCATTGGATCAATATCCAAGTGCAGGGATGTTTACAAGCGCCCATCTTATCTCATTATTGGTTTGTTTTGTGATAGTAGGTGTGTGTTTACTTGCCTCAAGAAAGATGCAGTGGAAAACAGTGATGAAGTTAACCAAAATCTTAGCGGTTATCATCACCCTTCTCGAGCTCATTAAAATTGGCTATAACTTTTATTTCGGCTATACCTGGTTAGATGCATGGTTCCCATTATCGTATTGCTCATTGTTTATATATGCGTTATGGCTTAGTGGCTATGGAAAAGGCGTGTTTAAAAAACTCGGTGATGCCTTTATTATCATGGGTGCTTTACTTGGGGGAATTGGATTTTTAATTTTCCCGACAACGTCACTCATGAGATATCCCATTTGGCATTACTTATGTTTATACAGTCTGTTCTTCCATACGGCTATGATTTATTTAAGCTTTATGTATTTAAAACAGCAAAAAACTTTAGTAAACCGAAAAACTTATGTTTATTTTAGTGTTTATTTTATGATAGGAGCCATGATATCAATTATCTTAAATGTTTTATTTGGATCAAACATTATGTTACTTCGAGAACCCTTTAATGTTCCATTTGCCTTTGTTCATGAAATTCAAAAACATAGTCAAGTCGCTTATACGCTACTGGCTATGCTAGCTTACTTAGTTGGACCTGCCCTATTTTCATTGATTGTCAAAATAATCTTGGCTCGTCAAACAAGAAAATTTAATTAATACAAAAAAACGTCTCACATTGTTGAGACGTTTTTTTTTTGTATTCCACACTTTGTTCATGAGAAATAATAAACCAAAGACTTTCTCTAAATAGGAGGAGTCTTTTTGAAAATTGAATTGATAATTACCCGTATAATTCTTTTGCATGTAAAATTATGTGATAAACTATTATTAGAAGAAATCAGAAAAGGGGGAATATGTAGATGGTATTGTCTTATGAACAAGTTATAAATCGACTGAATAAATGGTATTATAATGAGGTTTTTATTGCAGTTTTATACATGGGATGGTTTTTATTTTTTTCATTAATTTTTGCCGTAATATTAAGTTTTAAAAAATCACAACTTTTGAAGATGGTGAATAGATTAAATAAAGAAATTATTAATTATGAAGCACATTTAAGTCATCTAATTTATCAAATAGAAAATAAAGAAGTTATGATTAACGAAATAATAAAAGATGCTGAAAAACAAGCAGTAGAGTCAATAACAGATTTACTTAATGAACAATTAAAACAAAAAGAAGAATTAAAGAAATTAGAAGATGAAATAGAAAATGCCACAGCTAAGGTCGACAAAGTAGAAAAACAAATTAATACTCAAACAAATAAATTAGAAAAAATAAAGAAATTATATAGAGCAGTAGAATACTCTATTAATAATTATCAAGAGTTATCGGAATTAGAGTCACTTGAGTTAGAAGACTTGTGTCCAACAGTTGTATTGAAAATCCATTCTATGGATGTGAAATCTTTAAGAAAAGCCTATAAAGAAAATGAAAAAACTATTAATGAGTTATTGATTAAATATGAAGCAAGAAGTTGAGGAGAGAAAACAACTTGAACAACAAAGAAAACAGGTTGAAAAGGAAGAGGCTAAATATATTGGAGAGATTAATAAAGTTAAAGAGCTATTGTTAATTACGGATAATCAAGATAAATTATCTCAATTAAATAATAAAATTGAAGAGTTACAAAGACAATTGTTTGATGTTGAGCAGAAGAAAGACGATATTATAAAACGTCAAAATGGAAAAGCTAGAAATGTGTATATAATTAGTAACTTAGGGTCGTTTGGAGAGAATATTTTTAAGGTGGGTATGACAAGAAGGTTAGAGCCTATGGATAGAGTAAAGGAATTAAGTGATGCCAGTGTGCCTTTTATGTTCGATGTACATAGCTTCATTTTTTCAGATGATGCAGTTGCTTTAGAACAAAAATTACATAGTATTCTTGAAAAAAATAGGGTTAATAAAATTAATCTAAGAAAAGAATTTTTTAATGTATCAATTGATGAGTTAGAAAAAATAGTTACAGAAATTGATCCAACGGCAGAATTTAATAAAACTATGATTGCTGAAGAATATAGACAGTCTCAAGTAGTGTAGAATATAATGAGTTAACTATGACATTTAGGAGTAAATATAAATGATAGTATATGAAGCAACAAAAAGTGAATTTTTAAACCATATTTTAAATGATGAATTAACGATGAAAATTTATGAGAATTATCAGAAAAAGATAGGACGTACATCAAAAAATGAAATACGTTCTTGGGATAATTCGATGCAATATATGTATAAGGTTTTAAGTACAGATGACATTCCTAGTGAAGCAGGCGTAGCCATTGAGTATAAGGTGCCAACCACTTCAAAGCGAATTGATTTCATTTTAACTGGAATGGATGAGCAAAAAAATGATTCTGTTGTTATTGTGGAACTCAAGCAGTGGGAAAGTTCTGAATTAGTTGAAATGAAGGATGGAATTATTAAAACTCGATTTGCTCATGGAGTAACTGAAACAGCCCATCCATCGTATCAAGCTTGGTCATATGCAAGTTTAATTGAAAATTATAATGAATCAGTTCAAAATGGGGAGGTAAGTTTATATCCTTGTGCCTATTTACACAATTATGTTCTTGAAGAGAATGATGCTTTAATAAACGAACATTACCAAGATTATATTGACCGTGCCCCTGTCTACGTAAAAGGTGATGTATTAAAACTTAGATCATTTATTCAGAAATATATTAAACTTTCCGATCGAAAGCGTATTTTATATAAAATTGAAAATGGAAAAATTCGTCCTTCAAAGTCTTTACAAGATTCATTAAATTCAATGCTTCAAGGAAATCAAGAATTTATTATGATAGATACTCAAAAAGTGGTGTATGAAGAGGCACTAGAGTTAGCTCGCGATTCTTATCGTAGTAATAAGAAAAATGTGTTAATTGTTGAGGGAGGGCCAGGCACAGGTAAATCTGTTCTTGCTATAAATCTCTTAGTTAAATTGACATCAGAGGAGATGGTAAGTCAGTATATTACGAAAAATAGTGCGCCTCGTTCGATTTATTGTGAGAAACTTCAAGGAAATCATAAAAAATCATACATAAATAATTTATTTAAAGGTTCAGGGTGTTATTATGAATCTGATAAAAATGAGTTTGATGTTTTAATTGTGGATGAAGCACATCGGTTAAATGAAAAGTCTGGGATGTTTAAAAATAAAGGAGAAAATCAAACAAAAGAAATTATTAATGCCGCTAAATTTTCAATCTTCTTTATAGATGAAAATCAAAGGGTAACAGTATCAGATGCGGGGAGTAAAGAGGCCATTAGATTCTTTGCAGGTCAGTTAAATGCGGATGTTTATGAAATGAAATTAGATTCTCAATTTAGATGTAATGGAGCAGATGGATACCTGTCTTGGTTAGATGATGTATTAGAAATTAAACAAACGGCAAACTTTGATGGATTCGAATTTGATTATGATATTAAAGTGGTGGATGATCCGAATGTCATGAGAGACCTAATTGAAAAGAAAAATGTGATTAATAATAAAGCACGAATTGTAGCGGGATATTGTTGGGAATGGAAAAAAGACGGTCGTAATAATACGAATCATAAAGATATCGAAATTAAAGAGCATCATTTCGGAATGAGTTGGAATTTAGGAAACTCATCAACATGGGCCATTGATCCAACCTCAGTGAAAGAAGCAGGATGTATTCATACCTGTCAAGGACTTGAATTCGACTATGTTGGTGTGATTATTGGGGATGATATGCGTTATGAAAATGGTCAAGTTGTAACAGATTTCTTTAAACGAGCTAGCACCGACCAATCCATTAAAGGATTAAAAGGAATGTATAAAAAAAATCCTGAAGAAGCTTTAGAGTTAGCAGACAAAATCATAAAAAATACATACCGAACCTTAATGACTCGTGGACAAAAAGGATGCTATATTTATTGTACCGATCACAACTTAAGTATCTATTTGAAAAAACGTTTAAATCAAACTGATAAAGTAATTCGCTATATTCCAGTAGCGGATACCTATGGATGGTCAATGGCAGCAGAAGATGAGTTAGAATAATAACAGCCAAGGAGTATTTAAAGGGAAATCTTTTGATAAAAAGATTTTGCTCAACTCTTGAGGAATATTTACAATCGGTAAATTTTCTATAAGGAATTAAGATTATTATTGAAAAACTAAGTTTAAAAGAGATTGAATCAAATGAAAGACTTTCAGCTTCTATAAGAAGATGGGAGTCTTTTTTTTAGGTTTAAGTCGAGGGAAAATGGGGGATATTAAGTAGGAATAGTTAGTGAATAGAGGAGGTGATGAAATGGGATGGAAATGTTTAAAACAGGTTTTAATTATGATGATGATCATTCTACTAACGGGGTGTGGTTCATCGAGAGAACCGATTAAAAGCGCGGTTTCAAGTGCTTTAATTGGGGTTCAAAATTATGATGAGAGAACGGTTGAAAAATATTTTGGGGTTAATATTTTAGATCCTAACACGTTTTTAGATGCCAAAATTACGAACGATATCCCGTTTGATCGAATGATGCCTCAAGTGGTTGAACGGTTTAATTTTAGAATTTTAGATGTTGAAGATGAAGGGGATTGCGCTATCGTTTACACGGAAATGACAAATGTAGACATGGACAAAGTCATGCCATTATTTTATATCGAAATCTTCAACCGTTTATTCTCAAATGCAACGTTATATGAAGAGGGGCATCCCAATCAAGAAGAATTAAATGAGGCTTATCATCAAATCATGACGTATCTGATTCATAGCGAGGAGAGGGAAATGATGACAACGACGGTCGAGGTTCATCTTATTTATGAAAAGGATTCGTGGAAGATTGTTCTCGATGAAGCTGTATTAAATGGAATATATGGGGGACTATTAACGTTTTTTGATGAGGATGAAGGAGTTTAATAAAGAAATTAGGTCACTTTTTGACAGTATCTAACATATAGTGTAGTAAATACAAGTTAGGGGCGATTGTTATGAGTTTGAAACTATCGGATTTAATTTGGGGATTAGCACTCATTATTTTAGGAATTGGAGTAGGGGGTGATGTTTTAAGGATTTGGGATTTTAGTGTGTTCTTTAGTGGATTTTGGGCATTTTTTATCATTATTCCGTGTGGAGTTCATATTTTTGAAAACGGTATTCGACGTGGAAATCTCATCGGTCTCGGGATTGGAGTCTCCTTTTTATTATGTCAATGGATTCCGACTATGGAGATGTTACTAGTTCCTATGATATTGGTGGTGATAGGGATGGCATTACTCATTGTTCCATCTCGTAGAGAAGATTTAGATGATCAAGATGAAGAAAAAAGAGATTAGCGTAACTAATCTCTTTTTTACAGGCAATGGCTATAAAATCCTTTAAAAAAGTCTATAATGAATAAAAAGATAGGATAAGGGTGTGAGTCATGAAAAAATGGATTTGGATAATCATTGCCGTCTTAGTGGTCGTTGGCGGGGTGGGATATATAAAATTTCAGCAAGTATTTCCGGAATTAACCGTAAAAGTGATGTTTGATAAAGTTCAAGAAGATGATTATGCTTTAATTTTAAACTCGGATGAGCTTACTTTAACGGATCAAGAGCGGGATTTATTACAATCTGTTTTATCAACGATCAGCTATGAGATAAAAGGATCACGGATTGAAGGACAGGAAGCGTATGTCACAGTCGATTTAACCTTTGTTGATGTACTGCAACTGATTATTAATGAACGCCTGACGATTTTAAAACAAGTCTTGACCAATTTCTTTGGAACAATTGATGATATCTTCAATGGACGAGGCCAAGACATGTTAGTTAATACCATTTTGAGTTTAATGGAAAATGAACAAATTGAAAAGCCTATGATGAGCAAGACCATTGATCTGCCGCTCAAGAAACAAAAAGGATTGTGGGTCCCAGATCTCACCGAAGAATGGTTAAATGAGACGTTTAAAATTCCTACTCAAGAACAGATTTTAGATAAATTAAAACAAGGTATTCTTGGATTCGTATCGTGATGAACGAGTAGAACTTTAAATTAAGGAACAATCAGCTAAAATAAAAGCTTTTTAATGTTTCAAAGATGAGATTTAGGTTCATCATGCAAAGGATATTAAAAGAGGTGAAAAAATGAATCGACGATTAATCATGGGGATCTTGATTGTCAGTTTTTTAATCGTGGGAAAAGTGGGACGATTAAGAGAGGTTCCATCTCCACGAAAAAGTTTAGATTCACTGATGTATCAAGTCCAGGAATTAGAGATGACGTTGTTAACAAGTACCGATTCAAATTTTGAGAATAAAAATTTTTCTTTAACCTATGATGTTATTGATATCACAGAAGAAGGCGATTTAGCGCAGATTTGGATGGTGGTTCAGCAGGATGGTCAAAAAGCAAAGGAATTAAGGGTGATGTTTAAAAAAGGAGATGACTCATGGATTCCAATGGTTTCAGCTGAAGAAATGATGAGCAAAATCTCAGTTCAGTCAGTTTCTATTTCTGAAAACGATGCTAAATAAAATTTATTAGACTCATTTCTCTTGCAAAATACGACAAGATGAGTTATTCTAATTTTAATTTAATGAAAATACACCGGTTGAAGTTTTATAGAAGAGTTTCCAATTTGGAACACCGAAGGAGTCATACTCTCAGGTACTTGATTAATCAAGTGAGGACTGTAAAGCGGACGGAACTCTGGAGAGACCTATTTGAATAGGCGCCGAAGGGGCAAGGCAATCTCGCTCAATCTCTCAGGCAAAAGGACAGGGATGAATAGTATTTTTTGGGAACGCATTTTTTGTGTTACCCTTCTTTTTACTAACGTCAAACTCCAGAGTCATCTTTAAAAAGGTGACTCTTTTTGTTTGTTGGGGTAAAATAACAGGAATTTCCCAGGAAATCGACATATTATTTCCCTTCTTTTTTAAAACAACCAGTTGGGTGTAAAAAAAGGAGTGTTAGTGATGAATTTTGTACAGTTATTAGATCAAATGAATCGTTTTGTTTGGGGACCTCCACTGCTAACGTTGTTAGTTGGAACGGGGGTCTTATTAACCGTTCGTTTAGGGCTAATTCAATTATTTAAATTACCTCAAGCGGTGAAGTTAATTTTTAAAGCAGATAATAAAGGTGAAGGGGATATTTCTTCTTTTGGTGCGTTATGTACAGCGTTAGCTGCAACGGTTGGAACAGGAAATATTATTGGAGTGGCGACTGCGATTTCAGCGGGAGGACCAGGAGCACTTTTTTGGATGTGGTTAGCTGCGTTCTTTGGCATGGCAACGAAGTATGCAGAAGGCGTATTAGCCATTAAATATCGTGAAGTGGACGAAAATGGAAACGTAGCGGGAGGACCGATGTATTACATTGTAAATGGAATGGGGAAAAAGTTTAAACCATTAGCCATATTCTTTGCTTTTAGTGGGATTTTAGTGGCTTTACTTGGTATTGGAACGTTTACGCAAGTCAATGCGATTTCTTCAAGTATTCAAAGGACATTAAATGTTCCTGCAAAAATCACTGGACTTTTATTAGCTGTCTTAGTTGGGATTATTACGTTTGGTGGGATTACGGCTATCTCAAAAGTTGCAGAAAAAGTGGTGCCTGTGATGGCAGGGGCTTATATTATCATCTGTCTTATTATTTTAATCGTGAATTATCAGTTCATTCTGCCAGCTTTTCAAATGATTTTTGGTGGTGCTTTCACACCATCAGCCGCAATGGGCGGTTTTTCAGGAGCAACGATAGCAATGGCTATTCGAAATGGGGTCGCGCGTGGCGTATTTTCAAATGAGTCAGGTCTTGGAAGTGCACCGATTGCAGCAGCAGCTGCTAAAACTCATTGGCCAGCTGAACAAGGGTTAATTTCGATGACGGGAACTTTTATCGATAGTCTCATTATTTGTACATTAACGGGTTTAAGTTTAATCGTAACAGGTGTCTTTACGGTTGAAGGGATTTCGGGTGGTGCTTTAACAGAAGCTGCATTTAATTCTGTGTTACCGACTGTCTGGGGGATGCCTTTAGGTTCTTTACTTTTAATGGTGTGTTTATCGCTGTTTGCTTTTACCACGATTTTAGGATGGAACTATTATGGCGAGCGTTGCTGTGAATTTTTATTCGGTGTGAAAAGTATTACGCTATATCGTATTCTTTTCATCATCATGATTGGACTTGGAGCTTTCTTACAATTAGATGCAGTTTGGTTAATAGCTGATATTGTGAATGGATTAATGGCTTTACCGAATTTAATTGCGTTAATCGCTTTAAGTGGGGTTGTGGTAGCTGAAACCAAACGTTATTTAGCTTATCTTAAACAAGAGGAGATACATGATCTTCACGTTAAAGTGAGGTCATAACCCAATTTGATAAAAAAAAGAAGGAATCTCAGAATTAGAGATTCCTTTTAAATTTTAAAAAAAAATATTATTTTTGGTAATAAAATGTTGAAAAAATTGTAAATTTTGAGATAATAGTAACAATATTTCAAAAGAAGTGAGGGAAGAAGCATGAAAAAGATGCCATTAATTTTACGTATTTTAATTTGGTTAATCATCGGAATCAGTTTGGGGGTGATGTGTCGCACCACCGAGTTGAGTTTACCGATTGCCATCATGGCGACTTTCCGAAGTCTATTTGGAGCGTTTATTTCGTTTGTGATTCCATTAATTATTATTGGACTGATTGTTCCTGGGATTGCATCGCTTGGAAATCAATCAGGAAGAAGTTTATTTCTAACAACGGTACTGGCCTATGTTTCAACGATTAGTGCAGGATTTTTGGCTTTCGTAATTGGAAAATTATTATTACCTTCTTTAATAGGAGGCATTAGCTTATTTACGGAAGATGGCATCACGATTACCCCGATTTTTACGATTGAAATGCCAGCGATTATGGGAGTGATGAGCGCACTAGTTTTAGCATTTTTACTTGGAATTGGGCTTTCAACTCGTAAAGAAAGTTCTTTATTTAAAGTCTGTCAGGATTTTAGTGAGATTATGATGTCTGTGATTTCAAAAGTGATTGTTCCGATTGTTCCCATCTATATTGGTTCGGTTTTTGCAGAACTCAGTTATAGTGGAACCATTTTCACAACGATTAAATCTTTTTTAATGGTTTATCTTGTCTTATTTGGATTGCAGGTTTTATATCTAATCATTTTATATACGGTAGCTGGGGGAATTAAACGTAAAAATCCATTTCGATTATTAAAAAATATGTTCCCCGCTTATTTAACAGCTGTTGGAACGCAGTCATCGGCTGCAACGATTCCGATTACGCTCGAATGTGCAAAATCGAATGATGTGGATGAAGAAGTTTGTGAATTTGTGATTCCATTGTCTGCAACCATTCATATTGCGGGTGATACCATGACATTAGTGTTAACCTCGATGGCCATTTTGTTATTAAATGGACAATCCCCAACACTAGCGATGTATATTCCGTTTATTTTAATGTTAGGGATTATGATGATTGCGGCACCTGGTGTTCCAGGAGGTGGTGTGATGGCGGCTCTTGGGTTACTCGAATCCATGCTTGGATTTGGAAGTTTTGAGAAGCCATTGATGATTGCTTTGCATGCGGCACAAGATAGTTTCGGAACGGCTACTAATGTCACTGGAGATGGGGCAATGGCCATCTTTGTGGAAAGATTAATTAAACGTAAACGATAGAAGAGCGAATTTTCGCTCTTTTTTTGGTTAAAAAGGGATCGTTTTTCATGAAAATTCATATTTATGTCAAAAAAACAATAAAATTTAGAGAACTGAATTTTAAGATATTGGAGTGATTGAAGTGAGGTGGGAGGGTTTTTCTGAAATAGGTCGCTTTATCTTAATTGTAGGACTTTTGATTTTGATAGTTGTGACGTGTGTTGGGATGGTTATGTGTGAGTTTGAATTGTTGCTCGATAGAGGAAGTACCCTAAGTGCCAAAGAAATGAGAGCATGTCTTCAAGAGCGGGAGGAGATTGTTTTAAAAGGCAGTCAATTAGCGATGGATGAGTACCGAGCGATTTATATTGAAGATAAGAAAGTGGGATATGCACGACTTGAAATGTCATCTTTTTTCGAGGCGAATGTGTATGTGTACCGTGAATCATGAATTGGTGAGTTATTTTGAGAGTGTTCAGAATCAGCTGTTATTTCAGGGGCTTAATGAAGCGGGTTTAGTGTCAGGTTATGTGTTAGAAGATGAGGAGAATTATGTGTTTTATTCACCAAATTTAGAGGTGATTGCAACGAGTGAAAGTAAGGAACCTCGGCAAATTTAAAATTTGTCAGGAGCGTGTTTATTTGAAGTGCAGTATCGTTATAATTTTTGGCGTAATGAACAACAATATGAGATTAAAAGAGGTGAGGATTCAGAATTAGATTTGATGTTTGTCATCTGGATGATTTTTAGGATGGAGGTTGAGTAGCATGAAGAAAGGGAGGGTTAAATTTATGTGTCATCGCATATATTAGTATAAAGGAGGAAAAGAGATGGCAGAATAATAAGCATCGTACTAGGTATTCATGAGGTCTCTTTTAACTAACTTTTATTGTACAATTTAAAAAACCATCCCAAGCGAAAAGGTGATGCTAGTTAATAGATATGGATGGGAGGAATAGCAATGGATTTTTCTAATCTTAAATCGTTAAAATCGTGTTCACTTGAAGAGGTTAAGGAACGGTTAGGAGCTTCAAAGAAAAAAACAGAACTCTATGTTAGTGAAGTTAATCCAGATGAGTTTGCGAAATTTCAATTTTCACCTCAAGTTGAAGTCGACGTCACGATGACGAGTCATATCTTTGAAAAATCGGATTCCTACTTTTATCATTTATTTCATGAAGTTTTATATCGGTCCTTAAAAATTGAGGTTGACTTAGAACGAATTCAATTAGTGAAGGAATTAAAATTTTTAGCGACTCTGATTTTGGTTGGATTGACGCTTGTTTTTTTAATTGTTTCTCTTCGTTTTCCATTTAAAGTCGGACTTTTTGTTTTAATTACGATGGTCTGTGGTGTCTTATATTATTTATGTTGTCAAAAACCTGAGTTATCTGTGACACATATTGAACGACGAACGAATTTTAAAATTATTAATGAGACGTGGCTTGAACAGTTACCTTCTCTTTATGTAGTTGATCAAACAGAAGTCTATCTTGGAGGAAATTTACTCACCGGCAATAGTGAAGATTTAAATCAACCGTTTTATAAGGTAGAATCACAAGAGGAATGTTTAAAGTTAATTGATTTATACCGTATCTGCGTTAAAGAATCTTCTTACATCGATGATACAGTCTTGATTGGGTATTATTTTGAATTATTACAAGGGGTGGAAGGAGAGGTTCTTACCGAAATGGAATAAAACCATGATAATCATGGTTTTTTTATTTGTTATCAATCACAATTTGGATTAAAGTATCAGATTGGGGTATTCTATATAAAGCACGCTAGGAAGGTTAAGATGCTATTTTGATTCGTTTAAAATGAAGTTTGTATTGAATCAGATGACTTAATGATTGTGAATGTTAATCATTATTATGAAAAATAGTTATTATATTAGTTGCTAAATTAAAAGCATCATTGTAAAATAAAAGACACTTGACAAATTGAATAGGAGGGAAGTGAACGGATGACAAGTTCATTTTTTACAGATTTCTTATATTTAACCGATATTCGAACGGTTATTTTTATTGCGATTTTAATTGCTTTATTCTTTGTGATGAAGCAATTTGAAAAAAAGAAAGTTAAATTTTCAACACGTATGTTATCGGCAACTGCGATTGGTCTTGTACTTGGATTATTAATTCAAGTTGTAGGCGGATTCCCAGATGTTCCGATGGATGTTCCATTTATTGCAGAAATTAATAAGTGGTATGGATTAGTGGCAAACGGATTCATGGATTTATTAAAAATGTTAGTTGTCCCACTTATTTTCTTCTCAATTATTCGTGTTATTATTAACATGAAAGAGGGAGAAAATTTAGGAGCGATGACAGCTAGAACCTTGTTGACGTTAGTTGGAACAACAACGATTGCGGCGATTATTGGATTAATCATTGGAAACTTATTTAAGTTAGGGGTTAGCACAACGTTAATGGAGGGTGATGTTTCTATTCGTGAAGTGAGTTCAATTGTTGATACACTTCGTGGGCTAATTCCATCTAATCCAATTGCAGCGATGGCAGAAGGAAATGTGGTAGCAGTTGTTATTTTTGCGGCTTTTTTAGGAATTGCGACGAAACGTCAAACGAAAAAGTATTATGATGTGGTGAAGCCATTTATTGATTTTGTAGAAGCTTTCTATAAAATCATTTTAAGTGTTGCGATGACAATCATCAAATGGATGCCATATGCCGTGATTGCCCTACTAGCAAATACGATTGCGGGACGTGGAATGTCAGCTTTAGGACAAGTGTTTGACTTTATTATTGCCCTGTATGTTGGAGTCGCTGTGATGTTTGTGGTGCAATTAATCTTAATTGCAATGAATGGATTAAATCCATTCCGTTACGTTAAAAATGTATTAGATGCCTTAGTATTAGCCTTTACTTCACGTTCAAGTCTTGGAACATTACCTGTAAGTATTGAAAAGCTAACCGATAATGTTGGACTTGATAACGGAACGGCTACTTTTGTTGGAAGTTTAGGATCTAATGCTGGAATGAATGGATGTGCGGGACTTTATCCTGCATTAGTCGCGGTCATGGTAGCTAACATGACGGGAACACCGATTGATTTAAGCTTTATTGCGATGTTAGTCTTAGTGATTGCGTTAGCTTCATTTGGAATTGCTGGAATTCCTGGGTCTGCAACGATGGCGATTTCAGTTGTGTTATCAGGAATGGGAATGGGAGCTTATTTCCCACTGATTGCAGGAGTTATTGCGGTTGATCCGATTTTAGATATGGGACGTACGATGTTAAATGTAAACGGAACATTAACAACAGCTGTTTTAATTGGAAAAAAATATAATCATATTGATAAAGATGTGTTCTATGGACGCAAAACATTAACTGAAGATGAAGAATAGAAAAAAGACGGGGACTCACCCCGTCTTTTTTATGCCTTTAATTCATGAATCCCTAAATCTAATAGTTGAAGTTTAATGGATCCAATTTTAGAATCTTTTGCAATTTCATATTTGGTTACACTGATACTTTCAATCTCACCCACAAGATCGATGATTTCCTGATTTTTGATCCCTTGCGTCGTGTTGACTTTAAAGCAAGCCACGATTTTTTTATTCTCTTGATGCTCAATTTTTAAATATTCTGTATAGCTATTAGGCGCTACTTCATTCCAACAATGGAAGAATTCTGGTGTGAAATTTAAAGCCATTAGATGTTCTCTAAAAATATCTAATCGTTCGATTAAATAAGCATCTTTTAATTCTTCTAAGTCAATTTGAATGAGGCGATTTAAAAAGTCTATTTGTTCTTCATCAGTCGCGTATCGAGCATTGTCTTCTTCGCAAATTAATAAGGATGTATTGAAACAACCGTAGAGATGGGTGTCTAATTGAATGGTCCATTGTGCTTGCATGTTCTTCCCTCGCTTTTATAGTCTTTGTTGTCATTTTACTATATTTTATTTTTTATCCTATATCAGTGACGATAAGTTTTCTTGATTTTTAGAAAACTTTGATTGATTTAAAATTTAGATTACCTATAAGTATCGCGAGGAAAGTACGATGTTAAGTAACCTGATTGACTTCGGCCTAATCCTTTCTCTTGAGATGAAAGGATTAGAATCATGAAGACTCATCTCTCGTACGGTCTAAAGATGAGCGTTAAAAAGCCCGTCACTGGCCGTTAGGGGCTAAAGTCGTGTCATTTAGTTTTTGGATGAACTCAAAAAATTCTTTTAAACTTCGTAAGTCATCTGTTTCAAAAACTCTTTTTTGAAGGCCTTCAATGAACTCAAGACTATACATCACAGGATGAGCCCGAGATTTCATGTAGTGAAGACCGACTTCTTGCATCATTTGTCTTAAGTATCGTTCATGATATAGAGCATTTGTACTGACGAGGCCACGATTATCTTTTTCCATGAGTTCAGGGTCCTGGATTGCCACATTATAATGATTAGCAAAAGGGGCAAAGGCTTTACTGTAACTGGTTGGGAAGTAGTCACGATTACCGAGTAACCAGGTTTCAATGCATTTATTTTGAACGAATATTTGATAGGGACAAGATAAGGCATGTGGATAGTTTTTGATTTTATTAATTGTTATCTGTTTACGAGCCATGACGCCTTCATCATCTCCATCTAAGAAGATGAGAAGGTAGTTGAATTTATGACTTCGATTGATGGTTTCAATGGTTTGTCCTAGAATATTTCGAGAAGGTGAGCTAGGATCTGTTCCAAGAAGACGTGGATAACCGAGCCCACTAAAGATGACATAATTTTGGTCAGTCACCTCATTAACAGTGGCAACTCGTGTGAGAGAAGGCATTAAATTGCCAATCCAGTTATCGATGATTTTATGACCAGATTTTCCGTCTTCAACGAGAATGTAGAGATTCATGTTAGAAGACTCCTTCGTATTCAAGTCGGTTCATGAGTTCAAAAAAGGCATCGTATTTGTTTTGACCAATGCCGAGTTCGATTGCTGTTTTATTTGAAACGATAGAGTCGATTCGATGAACAATGACCCAACAAGAAGGTGTAATGTTATTAATGATATAGGGATGATGGCTGGTTAAAATCATTTGAATTCCTTGTTTTTGAATCATCTCTTCTAGAATGAGTCCTAAGCAATTAAGGCCTAAACCATTTTCAAATTCATCAATTAATAAGACTGTTCCGGGTTTAGCTAAGGTTACTTCACTTAAGTAGATAAGTGTTTTAAGCATCCCATCTGATAAGTTGTGGTGCGTCAGCGTAGCACCTGATTTATCTTTTAGACGTAGAACATATTGATTTTCAATTGTTTCAAAGGTCAAGTCTTCGACTTCTTCAAATATCAGTTGGTATAAGGCTTTTAGAATATCGAAACGCCCTTTTTGAAATTGATAAATATAGGCTAGTCTTTCTAAGGTGTTATCACTTAAGAAGTTTAGTGAGTTTTCTTTAATTTGTTGTTGTCTGATGAGTGAAACAGGAAGAACATAACGAATTTTTTCGTTGATGTTTTTAATTTGTAGTGGAATGGATAAGGCACCTTCTCTAGAACTTAAATCTTGATTGATGATATGATAGTTATCAAGTGTCACTTCATAAGTATATAGGTGCTCATTGTATTCAAAATCAAGGACGTAGTGCCCAGATTCGAGTGTCTTGGTTTGTCCAGTTTGTAACAGTTGGGTTAACTCTTTAATATAATGAAGAACTTGACTTTTTCCTGATCCTGAGACTCCAACGAGGAGTGTTAGTGAATGGAAATCGATTGGTTCAATGCTCAAACTATTTGTACTATTTACGATTAATCTATGGATCTTCACAAATTTCCCCCCTTATTTGATGCCTAATATAAATTACTCAAAGGAAAGGAGAAATGGCACGGTTTAAGAAGGAGGAGAGGGACATTTATAAAAAAAACTCTGAGATTATCAGAGCTTTTTTCTTATTCAGCTAATGCTTCTTTTTCAGTGGGTGTTAATTGATAAGTTTGACCACTGTTTTCAATTTCACGGTATTGTTCCATTTTAACACGGAATAATTCTCCATTTGTTGGAGGTGTATAAGTAATGGCATTTGCTCCTGCCGCAATGGTTTCTAAGATTGATTCATTTGTTGGTCCACCCGTTGCCATAATTGGGATAGTTGGGAATTTTTGACGAATAGAACGAACAATGGCCGCGGTATTGGCACCTCCACTGACATTAATGATGTCAGCTCCCGCTTCAATTTTAGATTGAACATCTGTTGATTCCGAAACAACGGTTACAACAACTGGAATATCGATACTTTCTTTAACGTACCTAATGGTTTCGTGTGGGGTTGGTGCATTTAAGACAACGGCAATTGCACCTTGGAATTCAGCGTGAAGCGCAATGTTTCCAGAACGTGTTCCGTGAGTTAATCCTCCACCAACTCCGCAGATAACAGGGATGTCAGAGACTGTTAAGATGGCTTGGGTAATAGTAGGTTGTGGGGTAAATGGATAAACAGCAATAACAGCATCAGCATTTGTATTTTTTATGATTGCAACATCAGTTGTAAAAATAAATGATTTTAATCGTTTACCAAAAATACGGATTCCACTGCAATTACGAATCACTTCAGGAACGCGAACAAAATTTTTACGCAAGTTACTAGTAACCTCAGGAACTAATTTTTCGGGTGTATGAACTTTTTCAGAAGTCATTTAAATAGTCACGTCCTTTCAAATCAACAAAATTGTAATATAACCATTATATCCGACTTAATGTCAAAAGTTAAGAAAATCTCCGTATCTTTTCGGATTTCCTTTCGCAGTCTTCCAATTATAGGGAGTTTGAGGGTAAGGTATCGTGTCGAAAATAATTAAAATGTCGAAACGTGAAAAAACTTCCGCTTCAAGGTGGTTATTTTATGAAAATAGTTGTATACTTTAAAAGGAAAAAAATTATCCTGTTATATTTAGTCTAGCGTGTGCAAACACTAATTACGATCGAGTAGTTTATGTTTTTAAAACGTTAGCATCATGCTTTTGGAGGTGAACATAAGTGGAAGATTCCATTCCCATACGGACAATTAAATTAATCACACTTATGTTTGCGGTGAAACGTTCTTAGGTGTGAAAATGTAAGAGGTGATTCGATGAGAAATGAAGTGAATTTTGTTAATTCACTGACGAATAGTGGGTTTCAATGGATTAATTTAATTAATCCAACGCATCAAGAGGTTGAGGCTATGTGTAAAGAGCATGACCTTGAGTTTGAAACAGTTATTACGGCACTCGATGAGGAGGAACGTTCTCGTGTTCAAATCGAAGATAACTTCACGATGATCATTGTTGACGTCCCTGTTTCATATGAGTCTGATACATATTATTCAACGGTTCCTTTAGGAATTGTAAAAACAGATAAATTATTATTAACACTGTGTACACAAGAGTTAAGTGTCTTTAGTAAGCGATTAAAGACCCAAACGAAAAGTATTAATGGTCATATTTACCAAATTCTTTATACGATTTCGATTCAATATTTAGGATACTTACGTGTCATTGAACGAAAAAGTAGTCAAGTTGAGCGTGCCCTTCGCCAAACGCCTCAAAACGAAGATTTAATTGAAATGCTAGACTTACAAAAATCATTAGTATACATGTCATCCTCACTTCGCTCAAACCAAATCGTCCTTGAACGTCTAGTTAAGCTTGAAAAATCAGATACGCCAGAAGCTGAGATGCTTGAAGATGTGATTATCGAAAATAAGCAGGCCATAGACATGTCAAAGATTTATGGAAATATCTTAAATAGCAACTTAAATGTCTTTGAAACGATTATCTCAAATAACTTGAATATGGTCATGAAGTTTTTGACAGTTGTTTCTGTGATTATTGCGGTTCCAACGGTTGTATCAAGTTTCTGGGGGATGAACGTCCCGGTGCCATTTCAAGAAAATCAATATGGCTTTTTAATTGTAACGATTATTTCAATTATTATTACCGGGTTAGCGGGTGTTTATATTAATAAAAAGGAAAACCGACGTTATAAAAGAAAATAAAAAAATGATTACCCTTCTATTTAGAAGGGTTTTTTCAAATGAAAGGTCGACAAAGATGAAAGCATTAAATTCTAATTTAACGAACCATCAAACTCATCGTGAGAAACAAGAATCAATGAAGACAGAATTAAATCATATTTTGACTCAGCATCAAGATTATCTTGAGCAACGAGGAGGGAATATTCCACTTTCTGTACGAATCGAAGGATTAAAACGATTAAAAGAAACGATTAAAAAATATGAAGTGGACTTACAAGAAGCCTTAAAGATTGATTTAGGAAAAAATGAATTTGAAGCTTATTCAACCGAGATAGGTTTTATTTACGCTTCTATTGATTATACGTTAAAAAGATTAAAGAAGTGGGCGCGTCCTAAACGTGTGAAATCAGAAGCGGCACAATTAATTGGAACGTCTTTGATTATTCCAAGTGCCTATGGTGTTGTTTTAATTATTGGTCCCTTTAATTATCCAGTGCAACTGTTATTAGAACCTTTAATCGGGGCTATTGCAGGTGGAAATGTTGCGGTTTTAAAACCGTCTGAGTTTACACCACATGTTGAATCAGTTATGGTTCGTTTAATAAAGGAAGCCTTTGATTCTCGATATGTCTCAGTGGTGACAGGTGATTACCAAGTGAATCAGGCTTTGCTTGATTTACGATTTGATTATATTTTCTTTACCGGAAGTGTGAATGTTGGAAAGATTGTGATGGAAAAAGCAAGCCATCATTTAACACCTCTTACACTTGAACTTGGAGGAAAATCACCTGTAATTGTAGATGAAACAGCGAATTTAAAGTTGGCTGCTAAGCGTATTGCATGGGGAAAATTTATGAACGCTGGTCAAACCTGTGTTGCCCCTGATTACGTGATGGTTCATCATTCCGTTTATGAAGCTTTTTTAAAAGAGTTACAGACGGTCATTAAGTCATTTTACGGAGATAACATTCAATCAAATCCTGAGTTTGGACGTATTGTAACGACCCGTCATGCGTCGCGTTTAGCTGATTTAATAGAAGGCAATCGTGATCAGGTTGTGATGGGTGGAGCTGTTGATTTAGAAGATCGTTTTATTGAACCTACTGTATTCAAAGAGGTGACCTTAACTTCTTCTTTAATGGAGGATGAGTTATTTGGTCCTCTTCTTCCGACGATGTCTTATCAATCAATGGATGAGATTAAGCGTTGTTTAAAAGCTCATCCTAATCCATTAGCTTTTTATGTTTTTTCTGAAAATAAAGCCTTTAGTCATCAATTAATCACGCAGTTTTCGTTTGGTGGAGGTTGTATCAACGATACCATTACGCATGTTGCGTCTTCAAGACTGCCTTTTGGAGGGGTTGGAAGTTCTGGAATGGGTCGTTATCATGGAGAGGCAAGTTTTAAGACGTTCACTTACGAAAAAAGCATGGTGAATCGCTCGACGAAAATTCACTTAAATCTTGTGTTCCCTCCGTACAAAGACAAGTTAAAATTAATTAAAAAGATTATGAAATAACAAATGATTTACAATTTCTAGTAATATCCTACACGACTTCCTATCAAATCTCTCATATGATATAGTAAATAGGAAGGGAGAGATGCTTATGTCATGTCTTGGAAATCTAGTATGGCTACTTTTTGGCGGGTTATGGGCCTCATTAATTTGGTGTTTGTTTGGCGTTCTCTGGTGTCTAACGATTGTTGGCATTCCGGTTGGTCTGCAATGCTTTAAGTTAGCTAAATTACAATTAGCTCCATTTGGTAAAGAGGTTGTGACAGTCAACAATGGAAGTGGGACTTTTGTTTTAAATATTTTATGGTTACTTTTTGGTGGGTTAGAAATGGCTTTAGTGAATTTAGTGAGTGCTTTAATGTTAGCTATTTCTATTGTTGGAATTCCATTCGCTTTTCAGGCCATTAAAATGGCAAAGTTATCTCTAATGCCGTTTGGTAAAGAAGTTATTTGATTTATTGGGACGATTTTGTTTAAAATCGTTCCATTTTTTTCATAATAAAATTGGTGATGTTATGGAAAAAAGAATCGTTTATATTGCATATTTAATTATTGCATTTGTTGTTTTTGATTTCTTTTATGGATTTACGGATTGGATTGCAAAGTGGCAGATGTGGAATTGGTATCTTATTATTTTACTCTTAACCATTGCTGCTTTATTGTTGATTAAATATAAACAAAATCAACGTAAATTAGCATTAGATGAGTATAGTAAGCAAAATGAAAGACGTCGACTACAGCTAAGCCAACTCGTTTTATTTGAGCAACTAGAGCATTTAAGTGATGAATCCTTTAACCAATTATTAAAATTATTTTATGAACTGAAGGGATATGAATCGGTTGAAGTAGCGACTAATCCGGCGACGCAAGGTTATGATTTGTTAATGTGGTCACAAGGTGAAAAAATCATTGTCAAGTGGTTTAAATGTGTTCCCTTAATCAAAGATTTATATACCCATCCAGCAGGATTAGAAATGTCAGTCGGTGATATCGTTGGGGTTAGTGACATTCGAGGTGTTTTAGGAGCGATGCAAGATTTTGATGTTCAAGCAGATCAAGCTATTGTCATTACAACAAGTGATTTTAATGATGAAGCGAAAGATTTTGCAAATCGGAATCACATTGAATTGCTAACCGGATATGAGTTTTACCATGAAATTGAAAACTTAAGGGAAAACGGAACGAGTCTCGTTTTAAATGTCAGTGAAATGGAACTCTAGGTCTGATTCATCCGCGATAGATTAGATATTTTGGGGATCGTCGTCTCACAAGAAGGGCTTAGTAAACATAGAAAATAACAACTAGAGGTAAAAGGAGGTGACGCCATGTTTTTAGCAGGTGTCGTCGTCGGAAGTTTGGTGACGTTAGTGATGGTTGCATTATATAGTTGTTTAGTCGTAGCGGGACGCGCCGATCGTCAGATGGAACAAATGATCAAACAAGATGAAAGATTTAAGGATAAATAATTTAAAGAGGACCTGGGTAAACTAGAATGATTCTAGAAAACCGAGGTCTTTTTTATGAAAATTCGTTTAGGTTATGTAGCTATTGCGCTAAAGTTAGATAAGGTTACAAGTTCATCACCTGTGACCTATAAAAAATATTCATCACTTTCTTCAAAGCGTGAGCAACTTAGTTTATTAACGCGCGTAACTAAATCAAATTTGCACGATTTGATTAAAATTTTAAATTATAACGCGAAACAAGAGATTCATTTTTACCGAATGACATCAAAATTAATTCCATTGGCCACCCATCAAGAGGTTCTATGGGATTATTCCAAAGTCATTCAGGAGGAATGTCAAGAAGTTGCAGATCTAATTAAGAAATATGACATGCGAGTCGATGCACACCCCGATCAGTTTAATGTTTTAAATAGTATCAATGAAGCAGTGATTGAAGCGTCGATTCAATCCCTTTTACATCAGTTGCATTTATTTGAGTTATTTGATATTAAGTCTCCTCAACTTGTTTTACATGTGGGGGGGAAAGCCGGTGGGAAAGAGGCGGCATTAGAGCGATTTATTCAAACATTTCATCGGCTACCACCAAATATTCAAAAGGCTTTAATCATTGAAAATGATGATAAAGTTTATTCAGCCGATGATGTTCTTAAGCTATGTCAAACCTTAAATATCCCCATGGTTCTTGATATTCATCATCATCGTTGCTATAACGAAGGGATAGAGCTTCAACCCCTTTTAGAATCCATTTTTAAAACGTGGGATCAAAATCCTTGGCCTCCTAAAGTTCATATTTCAAGTCCGAAAGAATTTGACACGGATCGTCGTCATTCAGATTATATTGAAATTGAGGATTTGCTTCGATTTATTGAGTTGGTTCAACCCCTTAATCAAGATCTAGATATTATGATTGAAGCAAAACAAAAAGATTTAGCCTTATATCGCCTCATACAGGATATAAAAGTTGCAAGACCACATTGGAAGTGGTTAGATGGGACAACCTTTGAAGTTTAATGGTGAAAACAGCACGAAAAGAAGTGCTGTTTTTTTGTATAAGCATCACAAGAGGGGATAGCTTTGGAAAATGATATGTGATTTAGAAGATAATCTTAGAACTAATGTTTGATAAACGTAGAAGTCCCTTTATTTTACGTATGACTTTTTGGTATAATAAAATAGATAAAGAATGTAGATAAAGGATGAAACATATGTATTTAAAAAGAATTGAAACAATTGGTTTTAAATCCTTTGCCGATAAAACTGTAGTCGAGTTTGAACGAGGCGTAACGGCTGTCGTAGGACCGAATGGATCAGGGAAGAGTAATATTTCAGATTCGATTCGTTGGGTACTCGGAGAGCAGTCGGCAAAAAGTTTACGTGGTGGGAAAATGGAAGATATTATCTTCGCCGGGACATCAACTCGTAAACCACTTAACTTTGCTGAAGTGACACTCGTTTTAGATAATAGTTGTCAAAGCTTACCGATTGATTATGATGAAGTAAGTATTACCCGTCGTGTTTATCGAACGGGGGATAGTGAATACTTAATTAATAAACAAAAAGTTCGTTTAAAAGATGTCATTGATTTGATTATGGATTCAGGGATTGGCCATGATTCGTTATCCATTATTTCTCAGGATAAAGTTAAAGCCATTGTCGAGGCAAGGGTTGAAGATCGCCGTGTGATTATTGAAGAGGCAGCAGGTGTTTTAAAGTATAAGATGCGTAAAAAAGAAGCAACGCGCAAACTTGAATCGACTAGTGATAATTTAAGTCGTGTTCAAGATATTATTTTTGAGTTAGAAGACCAAGTTGAACCCTTACGTAAGCAATCAGAAAAAGCTGAAAAGTACATGGTCTTAAAAAAGGAATGTAGTGAGTCAGAAATCAGTGTGTTAGCTTATGATATTAAAACGTTAAATGACCAAATGGAACGTTCAAAAAAAGAACGTAAAGAAGTGGAGTTTGAACATTTAAGTATTAATGGAAAGATTGCGACGGATGAGCGTCGAATGGATAATTTAAAGCAAACGCAACAAGCTCAAGAACAACAGTTAGAAGCCTTACAAACTGAGTTAGTTGAAACGTCAGAGTTAATTCAAAAATTACAAGGTCAACGAGATGTTTTAAAAGAACGTCATAAAAATGCCTCTTCAAATAAAGAGCAACTGACGGAACAACAGGTCGAACTTGAACAGCAGTTAGAACTAGCGACGAAGCAATTAGAACTAGCGACCAGTTCGATGAAAGAAACCGAATCCCGTTTATTAGCCAAACAAACACAGTTAAATCAAGTGACGGAAGAATATCAACACTTGGAGGAAAATTTAAAAACAGAATTAGAGTCCACGCGAGAGGCTTACTTTGAAGATGTTAATGAACTAGCTAGTGTTAAAAATCAATACATTTCGATTAATCAGCAAATTAAAAAGACAGAGGTGACGCTTGAACGCATTAGTGGTGATGAAAATAAATCGCTTATTGATCGTGAGACGTTGCGTCGTGAGCAAGAAGGATTTAAGCAAGAGTATGATAAATTAAGTGCACAATTAAAGGAGAAGCGTGAAGAGTATCAAATATTACAAAAAACGCATCAACATTCGTTAAAGCAATTAGAAATGGAGACAAATCGTTTTAGACAGTTAACGCATCAAGTCGATAAAATGATGAATCGTTTACAATGGCTAGAGGATGCTCAAAAAGATTTCTCAGGATTTAACGAAGGGGTAAAAAAAATCTTAAAGGCTCGTGAGCAAAATCAAATTAATGGGATTGAGGGAGCCGTTGCTGAACTAGTGTCTGTTCCTAAAGAACTTGAGTTGGCGATGGATGTGGTACTAGGTCCTGTTATGCAACAAATTGTGACAACAAGTGACGATGCTGCTAAAAATGCTATTGATTTCTTAAAGCGTCATCATGCGGGGCGTGCGACATTCTTACCTTTAAATGTTATTAAGTCTCGTGTGTTGCCAATGGATGTTTTAAATCGTATTCAAAATAATCAAGATGTTGTAGGTGTGGCTTCACAATTAGTGGGTTATGAAGAACGATATCGACAAATTGTTGAGAATATTTTAGGAAGTATTATTGTTACGAAAGATTTAAATGTGGCTAAAAATTTAGCAAAGCAATTGAATTATCGTTATCGTATTGTCACGCTTGAAGGAGACGTTATTAATGCAGGAGGAGCGATGACCGGAGGGGCTGTTAAACGTCAAGGTTCATCGTTATTACGTCAAAAAAATGAAATTGAAGATTGTCAAAAGAAAATTGCAGAGTTAAATGAAGAAGTCGAACAATCAAAAGGACTTCAACAAGAGTTACAAGAAGTCGTTAAAAATTCTGAAAAACAATTATCAAAACTTCAATCGGCTGGCGAACGTTTAAAAGATAAAATGTCGGAGACGAATCAACAAAAATTAGCGTTTGAATATCGTGAAAAAGCACAAAATGAACGTGACGAATTACTTCGAATTGAACGTCGTGAACATGAATCGGAGTATAAGCAATTAGTTGAAAAGAATAATGATTTAGCCGAATCGCGTTTAAGACTTGAAAATCGAATTGAATCAGCTAAAGGAATCATTGATACACTAGAAGAGCAACTTGAACAACAAGAAGAAATGAAAACTCAGTTGATGGAAGTTATGACGGAGTTAAAAGTTGAAGTGGCTAAACTTGAGACGGCTCTAACAAGTGAAATTGCGACTCATTATCGTTTGCAAGAGGAATCAGGCCAAGCAAAAGAACGTTTAGCAGAATTAATCAATCGATTAGAGCAAAGCGAACAAGAAATGCTTGGAAATGATGATGAAGTTATTTCACTTGAAACACAAATTGAGCAACAGAAAGAATCTCGTGAATCGATTGTTGAAAAAATTCAAGAACAACGTTTGACTTTAACAAAAGTCAGTCAAGAACTTGAGATTTTAGAGCGTGAAGTAAGAGAAAGTCATAAAATTCATCAAAAAATGACGGAGTCAATTAATCAACTCGATGTTGCGATTGGAAAAGTTGATGTTGAGATGGATTTAATGATTAAAAAACTTGAAGAAGAACATCAAATGACGTTTGACTATGCGAATGAACATTATCCTTTAAAGGGAAGTATTGAAGAAGTTAAACAAAAAATTCGTAGCTTAAAAGGTCAAATTGCTTCACTCGGTGAGATCAATGTGGCTGCAATTGCCGAGTACCAACGAGTGAAAGAACGATACGAATTCTTAACGACACAACGCGATGATTTAATTGAAGCGAAAGCTAATTTAGAGGAAACGATTAATGAAATGGACCAAGAGATGACCATTAAATTTAAAGAAACCTTTGACTTGGTTCGTGTTGAGTACATTGAAATCTTTAAAAAATTATTCGGTGGTGGAACCGCTGATTTAGTGTTAACTGATCCTCACGATTTATTAAATACTGGGGTTGAAATCATTGCACAGCCACCTGGAACAAAGTTAAAAACTTCAAATTTATTATCAGGTGGACAAAAAGCCTTAACATCGATTGCCTTATTATTTGCCATTTTAAAAGTTCGTACGGTTCCGTTTTGTGTGCTCGATGAGGTTGAGGCTGCACTTGATGAAGCCAATGTTTCTCGTTATGCCAATTATTTAAAGGCATTTAGTAAAGAAACACAGTTCATCGTTATTACTCACCGTAAAGGAACGATGGAAAAAGCTGATGTATTATACGGAGTGACGATGCAAGAACGAGGGGTAACGAAACTCGTGTCAGTTCGTATGGATAATGTTTCAGATTATCTAGATGATGAAAAATAATAGTCATAGACCGTAAAATATGATAGAGTAGCATTAAAGTCATTTTGTATGACACGATATTATTAATTAATTGAGGTGAAGCCTGATGGGTTTATTTGATCGTCTAAAGTCGATGGTACTTGGAAAAAAAGAAGTCTCTGAGACAGAAATTCGTGCTCAGCAACATTATAAAGAAGGTATGAAAAAAACACGTGGTAACCTTTTAAAACAGTTACAGTCTGTTTTTTCAAGCTATAATGACATTAATGAAGAGATGTTTGAAGAGTTAGAAGAAATCTTCATTATGGCTGATATTGGTGTTAATACCGTGGTAGATTTCATTGATCAATTAAAAGAGACTGTACGCGAACATAATGTTACGGATCCAAAAGAATTACAGCGTATTATGGTCGATAAACTATTTGAAATTTACGTTAAAGGTGAGTTTGTGAACTCAAACTTACGTCTGAATAAAGAAGGATTAACTGTTATTTTATTTGTTGGGGTAAATGGGGTTGGAAAAACAACCTCAATTGCAAAAATTGCTCATCAATTAAAAGGAAAAGGAAAGTCTGTTTTATTAGCCGCAGGAGATACGTTCCGTGCAGGTGCAATTGAACAATTACAGGTTTGGGGAGACCGCATTGGGGTCGATGTGGTGTCATTAAGTGAAGGTTCAGACCCATCAGCCGTTATGTTTGATGCGATTAAAGAAGCGAAGGCTCGTAATGTTGATGTGTTATTATGTGATACGGCAGGACGTTTACAAAATAAAGTTAACTTAATGAAAGAGTTAGAAAAAATTAAACGCGTGATTGAACGTGAAGTTCCAGGAGCGCCTCATGATACATTATTAGTCATTGATGCAACAACAGGACAAAACGGAATGAATCAAGCGAAGGCGTTTTTAGAAGCGACAGATGTATCTGGAATTGTTTTAACAAAATTAGATGGAACAGCAAAAGGTGGAATTGTTTTAGCCATTCGAAATGAAATTGGGATTCCGATTAAATTTGTTGGTTTAGGAGAAAAAGCCGAAGATTTAGTTCACTTTGATATTGAACAATATATTTATGGATTATTTGCAGATTTATTTGAAAATGAAGCAGAGTAATTAGGTTTTTAGGTAGGGCTGAATAGATGGGTCTTGATAAGTTTGATGCAGTTGAAAACTTTTATCGGGACTATAGGTCTCTTTAGTATCAAAAGAGCTTAACGATTAAGTCTGATTATGAAATTATAAATTATCGTTTAGTTTGTATATAGAAGCTAGTGGGGGCATTGTGATGTTAGAAAAAGTCAATCGAATGAATGAACTGTATGATGCATATCAAGTATTATTAACATCAAAGCAGAAGACTTATCTTGAGCTTTATTACCAAGAAGATTTATCGTTGAGTGAAATTGCTGAACAATTTGAGGTAAGTCGTAATGCCGTGTTTGATAACATTAAACGAACAGAGAAATTGTTAGAAGATTATGAAACGAAGTTACAATTATTAAAAAAGCGTGAAATACGTGAAGAAATTTTAGATCAGATGCAAGTTCATACACAGGATGAGCAGATGATGAAGTGGATTAATGAGTTGCAACAACTCGATTTGGAGGTTTAATTTATGGCATTTGAAACATTATCAGAACGACTACAATCGGCCTTAAAAAGTGTCACACGTAAAGGAAAATTAACTGAAAAAGATGTTGACGTGATGATGCGTGAAGTACGCTTAGCGTTACTTGAAGCCGATGTTAATATTAAAGTTGTACGTGAATTTATTAATGAAGTTAAGGAAAAAGCTGTCGGAGAAGCTGTTTTAAAAAGCTTAACGCCAGGGCAGCAAGTGATTAAGATTGTTAATGAAGAGTTAACGAAATTAATGGGGGATAGCGCGGCTGAGTTAAACTTTGGTCATGCTAAACCAGCTGTTTTTATGATGGTCGGATTACAAGGAGCCGGGAAAACGACACACACAGGAAAAATTTCAAGTTATTTACGTAAAAAAGAAAAGAAAAATCCATTATTAGTTGCCTGTGACGTGTATCGTCCTGCTGCCGTTGATCAGTTAAAAACAATCGGTAAGCAATTAAATATTCCGGTTTATGAAAAAGGAACATCAATGAACCCAGTTGATATCGCAAAAGAAGCGATGACTTATGCTCGTGAAAATGGTCATGATTTAGTCATTATCGATACAGCTGGACGTCTACATATTGATGAGCAATTAATGGATGAGTTAAAAAATATTAAAGAGCTTGTTAATCCTCAAGAAATCTTATTAGTCGTTGATGCGATGACTGGACAAGATGCGGTTAATGTCGCTCAATCATTCCATGATCAATTGGATTTAACAGGGGTTGTGTTAACGAAGTTAGATGGTGATACTCGTGGTGGTGCTGCTTTATCAATTCGTAAAATTACTAATGTTCCAATTAAATTCATCGGTCTTGGTGAAAAATTAGATACATTAGAAGTCTTCCATCCAGAGCGTATGGCATCTCGTATTTTAGGAATGGGAGATGTTATGACCTTAATCGAACGTGCTCAAGAAAACTTCGATGAAGAAGAAAGCATGAAGTTAGCGGACAAAATGATGAATGCTACTTATGACTTTAATGATTTCTTAAAGCAAATGAAACAAATGAAAAAACTTGGAGCATTTGAAGATATTTTAAAAATGATTCCGGGTGTCGGAAACCAATTAAAAGATATTAATATTGATCCAAAACAAATGGCACGTGTTGAAGCGATTATTTACTCAATGACAGAGCAAGAGCGTAAAAATCCTGATTTAATTAATGCAAGTCGTAAGCAACGTATTGCAAAAGGTTGCGGATGTGATATTGCAGAAGTTAATCGTATGATTAAACAATTTACAGATATGCGTAAAATGATGAAGAAATTCTCAAGCATGGATCCACGACAGATGGAACGTATGGCCAATGCCTTGCAACGCGGAGGTAATCCAGGTGCAATGGGTGGCTTTGGAGGCATGATGGGACAAGGTAAAAAAGGAAAAGGTAAAGGTCGCGGTGGCTTCCGTTTCTAATATCGTTAAAAGAGAGTACTGAATTAGTGCTCTCTTTTTTGACATAAAAATTTAGATTTTACGAAAAATAAAAAATACGATTGATAAAGATAAGTCAGATTAATAAGAGAATATCATGTCGTCTAGATATTCCTCATATTCTCTAAAGTTAGATTTTTTGATGAAAAATCTATCATTTGGTTATCATAAGTTTATTGGTTAAAAACAGGAGGATGGATGATGAATAAAAAATGGTTAAACATCCTATTATCAATGGCAACTGCTTTAACGGTTGTGATGGGGTGTTCAAATGAAGAAGAAAAATCAGTATCAGTTGCTGAAACAATTGAAGTGACGGTGGCGCCTAAGTATGTATTTATGTTCATTGGAGATGGAATGTCACAGGTTCAGGTAAATACTGCCCAAGTCTATACAGGAAGTGATGGAGAGGGTGAAATCACAACTAATAATTTAAATTTTACAGCTTTTCCTACGGTTGGATTGGTCACGACACATAATTCAACGTCTTTCGTTCCAGACTCAGCCTCTACAGCTACAGCTTTATCTTCTGGTGTGAAAACGCATAGCGGAGTCATTGGGTTAGAAGCAAATAAAACGAAGGTAACAGAAAGCATCACTGAAAAATTAAAATTAGCAGGAAAAAAATTGGAATTGTGACAACAGTCACGATTAATCATGCAACCCCTGCAGCGTATTATGCTCATGTTCCATCTCGAGGTGATTATTACGAGATTGCCACACAATTAGCAACATCTAACTTTGATTATTTTGGCGGAGGAAGCATTGCACAGCCAACGGGAAAAAATGAAGATGAACGAAATGTGTATGAGATCATTGAAGAAAATGGATATCAAGTAGCTAAGACGAAGGAAGATATTTTGGCGCTTGACTCCTCATCAGGTAAGGTATATGCTCAAAGTCCTGTGTTACAAGATTCAGGAGCCATGCCTTATGCCATTGATGCCAAAGAAGACGATTTAATGTTGGCTGATTTTGTCGAGAAAGGGATTAAAGTCCTAGATAACGAACAAGGATTTTTTATGATGGTAGAGTCAGGGAAAGTCGATTGGGCTTGTCATGCAAATGATGCCATGACGGCCATTGCTGAAGTGTTAGCTTTTGAAGATGCCGTTCAAGTGGCAATTGATTTTGCAAATGAGCATCCTGAAGAAACGTTAATTTTGGTGACCGGTGATCATGAAACAGGAGGAATGAGTATTGGATATACTAAAACAGGTTATCATACAGCGTTTGAGTTGTTAAAGGCACAAAAAATGTCTTATGTTGCGTTTGATGAATTAATTAAAGATTTAAAAGCAAGCAACCCAAATTTAACGTTTGAGGATGTATATCCGATTATTAAAGAAAACTTTGGATTGATATCATCAGAAGATGAAGAGGCTACTCATGGAGAAAAGGCATTGTTTGTCATGTCGGATGATGAGTTGAAGAAATTAAAGGCTGGCTTTGAAGAGTCGATGAAAAATAAGGATGATCGGGATCAAACTGAGGAGGCTCAAATTTTATATGGCGGATATGATCCACTATCGGTTAGCTTAACTCATCTTTTAAATAATAAAGCAGGTATTGGTTGGACATCTTATGCGCATACAGGAGCACCGGTTGCGATTTATGCGAGAGGTGTTGGAGCTGAATTGTTTAGTGGATTTTACGATAATGTGGATGTCTTTCATAAATTAGTTGAAATTTGTCAGGTAGATTAAGTGAAGGAGTCAGCAGTGTGAAGCGTAAAGAGATAGTATTTGTTAGTGTTTTTGTTTTGTTGTTAGCGATTCTTTGGTTTTTACCAACAGGTTATGAACAGCAGATTTATATTAATTCATCAGGCGTTAAAGCAACCGTGAGATCTGTCAATAACAGTGGGGTTTACACGACTGGATTACTTAATCAGGGGGATCAGCGATGCGAAATTGAAATTTTAAGTGGAGCACATAAAGGTGAAATCGTTGAAGGAATGAATCTTTTAACGGGAAAACTAGAAGTCGATAAGTTATATGAAGTCGGAGATAAGGTATGGACGTTGATTGAGCAAAATTCATCAGGTCAAGTCATATTTGCTAATTTAATTGATTATTATCGATTGGACGAACAACTGATTTTAGTTGGTTGTTTTATCTTCTTACTCATTATGGTTTCTGGATTTACCGGGGTTCGGACGTTATTGTCTTTTGCTTTTGCATTACTGAGCATTTGTAAAATCTTAATTCCGTCCTTATTAAGAGGTTGGAATCCACTTTTTATGGCTTTAATGGTGGGGAATTTATTAACCATCGTGACGTTGTTATTAGTAGCAGGCTGGACCAAAAAGGCTTATACAGCCATAGCAAGTTCGATGATTTGTTCTTTTTTGACTTGTTTATTAGCGGTATGGTTTGGAAGATTATTTAATATTGATGGAGCGGTAATGGATTGGTCAGAATCGCTTTTGTATGCAGGTTATCAAAATTTGGATTTAGACGGTATTTTTCAAGCGGGTATTTATTTAGCATGTTCGGGTGCCGTTCTAGATTTAGCCATTGATATTTCAGCGGCACTTGAGGAGGTGTTAAAGCATCATCCGACCATCAAACGCACTGCCTTAATTAAATCGGGACTTACAATTGGAAAGTCAGTTATTGGGAGTCAAATGACGACCTTGCTGTTGGCTTATATGGGAAGTTACATTACGATTTTAATGGTTTATTTAGCACAAGGAACGCCTTTGTTATCCATTTTAAATTCTCAAAAGATTTCAGCTGAAATTTTGCACACGTTTATTGGATGTATGGGACTGGTGCTGGTTTCTCCTTTAACTGCTTTGATTTGTGGAGTTTTTTATTGTCCTATATCAAGAAAGAAACAAGAAGAATTAGTGATGGAACTAACTCAATAAAAAAGTATCGAATCCTTCTTGAGGACTCGATACTTTTCATTTTTAGCGGATGCTTCGTTGGGAATTATAATGGTTATAGTAATCGTCTTCAGCTGCTTGATCGCGTTGTGCATATAATAATTGAGGGTTTAAGTCTACGACACGTGTTTTGAAAATTAAATCATGTATCGTTCGTTTATCCTTTCGTTCGCTGATCATATAAAAGCTAGCCAAATGGGTGATACCGAAAGAAAAGTATAGGGATAAGTATTTAAAAAGTTCTCGAAGATGAATTTGCCACCAAGTGAGTTCTTTCTCATCTTTTATCATAACCGGTTTAATTTTCATTAATTTTTTTCCAATCGTTTGTCCATGATTTAAGCTAGGAAATAAGATGGCCATGACATAAAAGACAATGATAACCACAGGGTATTGAATCGGCCCTGTTAGTGCCAAAATAAGAATAAACATAAGACCAATCGTCATCGATAAATCCAAAGCATGGGCATTCATTCGTTTTTTAAATGGAGCAAGATAATAACTTTCTTTCATTACAATCACTCTCTTTTTACCAATTTTTAGATATTATAACACGCTTTCATTGGGTAGTAAAGATAAAAAAATAAGCCGCCTAGGGGGGGGGCGGCTTATTCATTCATACTTTGACCATATGTGAAAGGGAGAGGAGAAGTATGATAGAAGAATAGGGGGGATTATTTTACTGTAACCTCTCGGCTACACTAATAATATTGACCATCTTTTTATTTTCTATACGTTTATTTTAAAAATAGATAAGAGTTTTTGTCGTTCCTTTAAGGGATTATAAGATAATTGACAAAACAGAGTGTTTTATAAGTTATTCTCTAGCTTCAAAGATCGATGACATTGTAGAAGATACTTAATTTTGGAGAAATAATCATTGGAGGGGAGTAGATTAGGGAGGTGTTAGGAAATTATATTTGTTGATTGAAAAAGAAAAAGATATTAGAAATTCATCTAACATCTTTTGGTTATAATATTAATTTTTAATTTAGATTATCCAAGCCCGACAAATAAAATAGCCATATAAGCTAAAGGAATTAGATTTAAGACAAGTCCGGCAATTCCAATCCATTTTTTTTCTGGCTTTAAAGATAAAGAGAAGGCAGCTAGAACAACCCCCATAACTGCTAATAGGATAACAGCGATCATTGAATTAATTAAAGAAGTGAATAACACTACGTTTAATGAACATCCGATAATAAGACTTGATAGTCCGATAATTTGAGAATAAGCTTTCATCGTTTAGTAACCTCCTTGTTGATGATATAAAAGATTTAGATAAATCAAATATGAGAGTAAATATACATTTGCTAAAAATCTTTAATAGATGCATTAAAGGGGAAATAAAAGCACATAAATTAACATTCTTGTTGGATAGACTAATCAGTCTTTGGTATAGAAAGGTTAATTGGTCCAGTTTTTTATTTATTCCTAGCAATTATACTTTGCTTTTCAAAGCACTTTTAATATATCACGTTAATATTAAGTTTGAGATTATTTAACGTAAACAAGCTGAAATTATACGTAAATATCTTTTTTATGGTATTTAAGCTAATTTTATATAATTTTTCCAAATTATATTTTTGATAAAGGGAATATGAATTGAAGTTATTCAGATTAAAAACTCTGTCATTGGAAATCGATGCAATCGTAATAGTTTGAAGATGATCATTAAAAAGGTATTTTAATTAAAACATTAGGATTTTAAAATACTATAAAATTAGTAAACTTTATTGAAAAGATAGAGGTGAATTGATCGCAATAGATTTAAAGAAATATATTTTGTTGATTTTTCGACCTTCTAACATTAAAATTAAAAGAGTATTCGTCAGATTAAAAGTTTGAGTTAGATAATTCTTAACATTAATAGTAAGAGAGATTAAGATAGAGCGCTAACTGTAACTAGACATTTTTAATGAACTTTCCCGCTAGTCATGATGGAGTTACTCCAGATAATAAAAGATGATAAGTTCAATTACATTTTAATAATGAGATAAAATAGAAAAATATTAGGAAGTGATAAAATGCGAGTCGTAGCCGGAACATTAAAAGGAAGAAGCATCAAAGCAGTAAAAGGTACGAATACTCGACCAACGACTGATAAAGTAAAGGAAAGTATTTTTAATATTATTGGCCCATATTTTGATGGTGGAATCGCTCTTGATTTATTTGGTGGAAGTGGAAATTTAGGAATCGAGTCATTAAGTCGAGGAATTGATAAAGTCATTTTTGTCGATCGAGAAACGATTGCTATTAACACGATTAAAGAAAATGTTAAAGATTTACGAATTGAAGACTGCGTCGAAATTTATCGTAATGATTATTTTAGAGCGTTAAAGGCGTTAGTCAAGCGAGACATTCAGTTTGATTTAATTTTATTAGATCCACCTTATAAGGGACAGAAAATTAATGAGATTATTGAGTTTGTAAATGAACACAACCTATTAGCATCTGGGGGAATCATTATGGCGGAGTGCTTAAAAGAAGATGAATTGCATGAGATGATAGGGGATATCAAACAAGTTAAACGTGAAATTTATGGCATCACATCCATTACGATTTATCATCGTGATTAATCCTTTGTAAGGATGATAGTGGAGGAATAGCAGTTATGAAAAAGATTGGAATTTATCCAGGAACGTTTGATCCTGTTACCAATGGTCATTTAGATATCATTGGTCGTGGATATGAATTATTTGATTATTTATATATCGCTGTTGCTGAAAATATTAATAAAAAAACATTGTTTACGGTCGAGGAACGTGTTGACATGTTAAAAAAAGCAACCAAACATTTAGAACGTGTTGAAGTCGTTGTTTGTGCTGATGCGTTAGTAGTTGATTTTGCTAATCAACTTGGTGCTAAAACGATTTTACGTGGATTACGAGCGGTAACGGATTTTGAATATGAGTTTCAAATTGCAACGACGAATAAACGATTACAACCTAGTATTGAAACAGTGTTTTTAATGACGCGTGCTGAAAACATGTTTTTATCATCCTCTACGACAAAAGAAGTTGCTAGATTTGGTGGAGATGTTTCAAGCTTTGTTCCTGAGTTTGTGCAAGAGGCATTAAAGAAAAAATTTAATAAATAATTTAATAAATAATGAATGGATAAAACCAGCGTTTAAGAACAATGGTTTTATCTTTTTTTTTAGACATTTGTTCTTATTTGCTAATAATCGACTCGATGGTTTCATATAGTGAAATGTTTAGCGATAAAAGACTTATTTAGGCTAAATCAGTATCTATTTATGAATTTCTCTCATAGATTATATGAGAAGAACAGTAAGGTGAAATAGCAAGAGAGGGGAAAAGAACATATGCCTTTAAAAAGTTATGATGATGGTAAAACGCACCGTGCCACTGTTTCTAAACTTATTTATCCTAATCAAGTGTTCACGTTAGAAGAAATTAATCGTTTCTTCAATGGAAAGAATGGAAATCCAACTTACGTGGTTGTCAATGGGTTAGTATTTGATATTACCGATCGTTTGAATGATTTTTACGAAGAGTTTGGATATATTGATGAAGTTAAAACAGAAATTAATGATTGTCACTTAGGAAAAGTTAAAATGCTGGTGAACGAAACAAATTTAGTCGGGTATATTAAACACAAATAAAGCAAAAAGATGAAGGAGTTTTCCCTCATCTTTTTGCTTTTTTATAACGATCCATCTGATGAATGATAAGTTGTAGAGGTTTAAGAATCAGATATGAAATCATGAATCCAAGTGTTAATTTAACAAAAGGATTTAGAATGAATAACGGATGAAATCCGACTTGTAAAAATACATCATCTGTTTGCTCGAGGTATTGATAGCCAAATAGGACGATCAGAGCGCTACTTATACCGTGTACGCATCGCATGAATAAGTACTTGATGTAAGAAACGCTTAAATTTTTAGCGAACATAAAGGTTTGAGTGTGAATTGAAAGCCCTGTAAAGCTCACAATAAAGGCAGTTAAAATCAGTTTCGTTTTAAATGGGAAAGAAGCTGAGGCAACTTTTGTCACACCTTGTGTAAACTCGAGCAGTCCTGCAAAGAATGGCTCAATCGTGTTGATGTTCATAGAAGATAAAATAGGTGCTAACAGTTGATCGAACCACTCAATTAAGTGAATGATGTTAAAAGCTTCTGAGACAATGTAGAAAAAGACGATAATTCCACCCACACGTAATAAGGTTTGAATGCTACTTTCAATACAGTCGATTAAAATAGTAGCAAAGGATTGTGTTGGATATTCGATATTAAGTGTTTTAGAAGAGGTCGTCTTAAAATAGGGATAACACAGAATAAAAACAGTGATAGACCCAAGAAGATGACTCGTTAATAACAGATATCCTATTTGTGTCGATTGATAAAGGACAACTCCGATTGTTCCAATGATAAAGAGTGGACTTGAAAAGTTACAAAAATAAAGAAGTCCAGTTAGCTCTCGTTCGGAAATCAGATGCTTATCATAGTACTCACGTGCCATTTTCGGCCCTGATGGATTTCCACTAATGAAGCTCATGAACATCACAAAGAAGGATAAAGGCGAAATTTTAAGAACCGATTTGAAAATGGGTGCGAATAATTTTCCAATCATTTGAGGCACTTGATAGTAAATCATCAAGCGAGTGAGCACAAAGAATGGAAAGAGAGCGGGAACTACTTTTTCAGCCCATGTTAAGAGTCCAGTTTTTGTCGAGGCAATAATAGGAGCGGGATAAAGCAGTAATAAAACTAGAAATAATAATAACACAACAGATTTCATTATATTTTTCATTTTTCTTCACCTATAATGAATGTATTATTTAAGTTAAGCAAATATGTATTAAATCTGATGCCAAGAGTCAACTTTTAAACAAGTAGACAGATAATTTGGCATATGATATACTATATTTAATGATAATAGTTATCAATAAAAAGAAGGGGGCCAAGAGAATGGATTTATCGACATTAAAAATAGGTGAAACGGCTGTCATTCTTGAATTTAATGGGATTTCTGATAGTTTTAGTCGTCGTCTTTATGATGTAGGGATTTCAATTGGTTCTGAAGTGACGATGTTGAATGTGTTAAACTTTGGACAATTATTTTATATATCAATCGAAGATGTTGATTTTTGCATCCGTGTTGAAGATGCGAAAAAAATTAAAATAGAAAAAATGAGAGTAGAGGTGAAAAAATGAGATACATGTTAATAGGAAATCCAAATGTAGGGAAGACCACTTTATTTAATAATTTAACGGGTTCGAATGCTCATGTTGGAAACTGGAGTGGGGTAACGGTTGACAAGCTAGAGGGAAGTATTAAGAAAACGGATGACGTTTTAATCGATCTTCCTGGAACTTATAGTGTGACTCCAAGTAGTGAAGACGAGGGAGTTGTGACATTTGCCATTTTAAATGAAGATTACAATGGATTTTTAAATATTGTAGATGCCACACACTTAAAGCGTAATTTACATTTGACGATTCAGTTGTTAGAAGCTGGCGTTCCAATGACCATTGCGATGAATATGATGGATGCCTTAAATAGAAAAGGATTGCAATTAAATGTAGAAAAGTTACAAGCGTTGATTGGTGTGCCAATTTCATTAATTTCCGCCCGTAAAAATCAAGGAATGGATGACTTAATTAGCGTGTTACCTACATCAAGTTCAAAGGTAGCCTTTAATTTGTATTATGGTGTGGAAGTTGAGAGTGCGATTAGTAAAATTAGTGCGTTACTTGATTCAACACCTACTCATTTGGATTCACGTTGGATTGCGATTCAAATTTTAGAAGGAAATGAAGGGATTTTTAGTCATTTATCTTTATCACATGCGGATGAGATTCGACAGGTGGTTGCTAAAACAGAGCAAATCATTATCGAAAAAGAAATTGCCCTATCATTAAAAGGAGCCATTTTTAATAAACGACGTGAGTTTATTTATAAGGTATATCAAGAATCGATGGAAGTAATTCCAGGGTTTCAACCGGATGTGAAGCCGAAGTTAACGAGTGTTGATCGCATTTTAACGCATCCAATTTGGGGAGCTATCATCTTCTTTATTTTTATGCTTCTCATTTATTCGATTACATTTGATTTAGTTGGAAATCGTATTTCGGATGGATTTGATGGCGTTTTAAATGATTGGATTATCCCACAAATCGAGAATTTATTAGTGATGCTAGGGGCCTCACCTGATGGATTTATTTACGGAGCCATAATAGATGGTCTTGTAGCTGGGGTTGGTGGTGTGATTATATTCTTACCTCAAATTTTAATTTTGTTCTTCTGTTTATCGTTAATGGAGGCAACAGGTTACATGGCACGTGTGGCGATTGTGATGGATTATATTTTCTCTCGCTTTGGATTAAATGGAAAAGCCATTGTTCCCTTAGTCACAGGATTTGGATGTAACGTTCCCGCTATTATGGCGACTCGTACGATTCCAGATCGTTCAGAACGTATTAAAACGATGATGATTATTCCATTTATGTCATGTTCAGCTCGTTTACCGGTTTATGTTTTATTCGTGGGAATGTTTTTTAGTCGTTTTCAGTCGTTAATTATCATGGCCCTTTATTTACTAGGCATTATCATCGCTTTATTAAGTGCTAAATTATTATCGGTCTCGATGTTTAAGAAAACAGAAACGAATTTTATTTTAGAAATTCCACCGTATCGTGTGCCACAATTTAAAAATTTATTAAATCAAACGTTAAATCGTGGAAGTGACTTCTTACATACTGCAGGGAAATTTATTATTTTAGGTTCAATTATTATGTGGATCTTAAATGAGATGGGGCCAGCCGGCCTACATGTTTCAGGTGACGAGAGTTATTTAGCGATACTCGGTGGTGTCTTAGCTCCTTTGTTTTTACCTCTTGGATTTGGAACTTGGCAAGCTGCGAGTAGTTTAGTGGTCGGATTCTTAGCCAAAGAACTTGTGGCTTCATCTATGCTTATTATCTGTGGTGGTGAAGCGGGACTAATGAACTTATTTACGCCACTTCAAGCATTTTCTTTCTTAGTGTTCTCACTCCTTTACATCCCATGTTTATCGACCGTTGGGGTAATGTATCAAGAAACAAAATCAGCGAAGACGACGATGATGATGGTTGGCTTTGGATTGATTGTGGCTTATGTTGTGACGTTTGTCTTTTATCAAATAGGTCATTTTATATTTTAAACTGAAGTAAAAAGGCACTGAAACTGTAAGTTTCAGTGCTTTTTTTATTGCATTGATGAAATTAAGATGATGGTTGAAAATAAGTTTTGGAATAAATGAACGCCGATAGAATACCAGATGTTTTGATTTTTATAGTACGCATATCCAAGAGCAAATCCCATGGCAATATAAGGAATAGCATAAATAAAATCACCTGCGGAAATAACGTGAATCATTCCAAATAAGAAACTACTGAGGGCAATGCCAATCCATGGACGATTTAAGAAACCTTTCATAATCGTATAACGGAACACGACTTCTTCGACTAATGGGGCAAATAAGACGGTTGTGATTCCCATCAACACTGGATAGATGTTCATACATTGTTCAATGACTTGTTGATTGACTGATGATTCCTCAGATTGCGTGATCGCCATCACGATTAAATTTGCTAAAATGGAGCAACCCCATAAAATAATCCACCCCACTAAAACAGCACGAAGATATTTTCCAGTGGATTTGATTTCCTTTAATTCAGTTAATAATTCTTTTCCAAACAATAATAATGTAATCGCGACTAAAACTAGATAGGAAACAAGATTCGTATAAACTTGTAAAGCAATTGGATCTGAGATATTAAATAGAGCTGAAATTCCATATAGCGTGACGTATGGTAGTAAAAACATCACAAATACGTATGAAAAAATGAGTAAAACGGATTTAGATTGACGTAAATTCATCTGACACCTCCAAAAATGTTTTAATTATGGATTATTATAGCATACCGAATTTTAAAAAGAAACTGTTCGGGTCTTGATTCAGTCTATGTTTTGAGAGGTGAAAATATATGATGATTCATAAAAAGAATGGATTTTCCTTCAGGTGCAATCACACAACTTTTCAAAATATGACAACTTAACTAATTTAGAAAATTTCAAATACCGGATGAGGGGATTTAGAGTTTTTTTCACAAACAGTAGGTCAGAATGAGTGAAATGAGTGGCTATTTTAGCCAAAAGAATCAGAGGAGTGATAAGATATTTGCGAAAGAGAGTGAACTTTTTAAGTCAAAATGCAAATTATCCGCCTAAGGGTATAATAACTTTTCGTTTTTAAAAATATAGTGTGTTAGAGGGGCGTTATGCTCATCAGGAGCTTTATTTGAGGAGGATAAAACATGAGGGTGATTGATCGGATTTTAAAACCGGATCCTTATACTCATATTCCGGGAAAAAAAGAGTTAGCTTTAACTGTGGATGTCATGGAATACAATAATTCAAATTTTGTTTATATTCCACTGACTAATCATACAAGTTTAAATTGTAAAGCCATTGTTGAAGTGGGAGATCATGTGTATGTAGGAACTGAAGTGGGTCATCGAACGGATGGGATTAACATTCCAATGCATGCAAGTATTAGTGGAGATGTTGTTGCGATTGAAAAGAAATGGCATCGAAGTGGAAAACAAGTGTTGTGTGTTAAAATTCAAAATGATTTTAAATATGAAATGGATCCAAGCTGTGTACCACCCGCTGATTCAAGTGTTTTAAGTCGAGAAGACATTGTGGAGATGATCCGTAAAAATGGGGTTGTCGGGCTTGGAGGTAGCGGATTTTCAACGTATATTAAATACTTAAATCCAGAAGGAATCCATACTGTTTTAATTAATGGTGTTGAATGTGAACCGTATTTAACAACAGATTATCATTTTATGTTTGATCAACCAGAACGGTTCTTTGATGGAATTTCATTTTTAATGAAAGCAGCAGATGTTAAAAAAGGAATCATTGCCATTAAGAAAGGGAAAAAGAAATTAAAAGCTTTTTTAGAGCAAAAGATTGATGAGTATCAAGTTCGAGATCAAATTTCTGTTTACGAGGTACCAGATGCTTATCCACTCGGCTGGGAGAAAGTCTTGATTAAAACGATTACAGGTCGAGAGTATGATCGCTTACCTTCAGAACTTGGATTTACTGTTTCAAATGTTGGAACGGCTATTGCGACTTCATTTGCTGTTCGTGATAATCGGCCATTTATTCGCCGACTAGTCACAGTTTCTGGAGAAGGGATTAAACGTCCAGGACTTTACTATGTCCGAATTGGAACGCCGGCTAAAGAGTTAATTCAATTAGCCGGAGGGTATATTGATGATGCAGATGAAATTAAAATCATTGTTGGGGGACCGATGATGGGTGGCGTGATGAGAAGTGATGATTTTGTCATATCACGTGGGGTTAATGGAATTGTGGTATTACCAACGAAGAAAAAAGAGGGGCCCGATAAAGGCTTTGACCGAATTAAGGATATTTTATGGCCGAACTATAAAAAAGAGGTCATCATGGAAAAAGATGAACAACCGTGTGTGAGTTGCGGTCGTTGTACTGATCATTGTCCAACGGGATTACAACCTGTTTTGATTAAGGATATGGCTAAACTTAAAGATAAAGAGCGTCTCACTAAGTTAAATGCGAAATCTTGCGTAGAATGCGGGATGTGTACGTATGTTTGTCCATCGCATATTGAAGTGACAGAGTTTGTGCGACGAGCCAAACGAATTTTAAAATAAGAGGGGAAGAGAAGAACATGGCAAAAATCGCAAAATGGTCACCAACGCCACACTTACATAGTCGAAGTAGTACACAACAGATTATGTATGAATTTAGTGCCGTTTTAGGTGTGATTAGTTTAATTGCAATTAGCGTTTATGGTTATACCTTTGGAGGTGCCTATGCCCTAAAAGCTATATGGATGTTACTCGTTTCAATAATATCTGCTATTTTAACCGAAACCATTTTCTTTGCATGTGGTCGTCGATTTAAAGATGTTTATGAATGGTTAACGCTAATTGTAAAATCGTATTCACTTATTACCGCTATTTTATTAGCTCTTTGTTTGCCGATTGGAACTCCTTTAATGGTCGTTGCGATTGGTTCTTGTGTCAGTGTTTGGCTTGGAAAGTTAGTGTTTGGGGGCGTTGGTTATAACCCGTTTAATCCAGCACTGGTTGGTCGTGCCTTGGTCACGATTTCATTTGGAGGATTATTAACGACAACTTTAACACAAGTTGATGCCGTTACCTCGGTGACTCCTCTGGTGCATTTGGCGCAAAATCAATATATTGGGACGTATGAACAATTAACGGCTCCATATGGTGGACTAGTCGGTTTGTTAATGGGGACTTATGGTGGAGCAATTGGGGAGAGTATTTCATTTGCTATTATCATAGCCATGATTTATTTAGTGGTTCGTCGAATTATTGATTGGCGAATTCCTGCCTTTTATTTAGGAACCGTCTTTTTCATGACATGGATAGTTGGAGCAATGAATGGAGTGGCTGGGATTTGGTATCCGTTGTTTCATCTTTTAAGTGGAGGCATTTTATTTGGAGCTGCGTTTATGGCAACTGACTTAGTGACCTCACCCGTTTCTAGAAAAGGGAAAGTGTTTTTTGGAATGGCACTTGGAATCTTAACGGTCATCATCAGACTGCTTGGAAATTACCCAGAAGGTGTGTTTTTCTCTATTTTAATCATGAATTTATTTAAACCTGTCATTGACCGAGGATTTATGGGACGAATGAATCTTCCACTTAAACGAGGAGAAATTTGTTTTTGGTTAGTTAGCTTTTTGATTGTTATTGGTATTGCTGTCTTAATTGGAATCATGATTTAAAGTGAGGTGAGACGTTGTGGTAAAAAAACCAATCTATTTAGCTTGTTTTTTGGCCGTTATTGGAATTATTTGTGCAGGATTAATTGCGAGTGTGAATACGATGACAGCCCCTATTATCAGTGAGCGTGAAAAAGCGGAAAAAGAGGCCACTATATTAGATTTTTTTCCGAGTATGACGCGTTTTGAAGAGTCAGATACATCGGAATCGGAAGAGTTTAAAGCGATTCAGGTGATTTATAATATTTATGATCAAGATAATGATTGCATGGGCCGAATTTATGAATTAGCGACGAAAGGTTATGGGGGCGATATTCAAATGTTCGTAGCCTATGATTTAAAGACAAAGGAATTGATTAATCTCCGCTATATTGGAACATTTAGTGAGACGCCTGGATTTGGGAGTCGGGTGAAAGAGGATGAGTTTTTATCTCAGATATTAAATAAACCGGTGGATGGCATGAGTATTGATACATTATCAGGCGCGACGATTACGAGTTCAGCGGTTAAGAAGGCGATTGATGAGGCGAATGCACATTTTTTAAAACATTAGAATTGGGGGGAAGAGGATGACGAAGAAGGAAATTTTGAAGCGGGGTCTCATCACTGAGAATCCGTTATTTGTTTTATTACTTGGAATGTGTCCTTCGCTTGGTGTCACGACATCTTTGCAAAATGCACTTGGGATGGGGTTAAGTGTTGTTTTTGTGTTACTTTTTTCAAATATTGTCGTGTCGTCAATTAGAAAATTAGTACCAGATGAAGTTCGAATTCCTGTTTTTATTGTGATTATTTCAACAGGTGTGACAATCCTTGAGATGCTTTTAAACGCGTATGTTCCATCACTTGCTGCAAGGCTTGGAATTTTTATTCCATTAATTGTCGTGAATTGTATTATTCTCGGACGTGCTGAAAGCTTTGCAAGTAAAAACAAGGTGATTGATTCTATTTTTGATGCACTTGGAATGGGGTTTGGATTTACGCTTGGACTTTGTGTATTGGCAAGTTTCCGTGAATTAATCGGTGTAGGAAGTTTATTTGGCGTTCAATTTTTACCCGAGTCGATTAGTATTCCAATCTTTATTTATCCAGCGGGTGCTTTTTTGGCACTTGGATTAATTATTGGAATCATGAATCAATATCGGATCTCTCAATCAAAAAAAAGAGTGAAACAGGAGGTGAAGGCGTAGATGGAAACTTTAGTTCCAATTGCATTGACTGCATTACTGGTTCAAAACGTTATTTTATCTCAGTTTTTTGGAATCTGTCCCTTCATTGGAGTTTCTAAAAAGACAGAGTCTGCAATCGGGATGGGATTGGCTGTCACGTTTGTTATGGTCGTTTCATCAAGTGTTTCATGGCTTGTTTATGAATATATTTTAGTGCCTTGTGATATGACGTACATGAGAACCATCACGTTTATTTTAGTTATCTCTTCTTTAGTTCAGTTCGTTGAGATGGTAGTTAAGAAGTTTTCACCGAAACTTTATAAGTTACTGGGAGTTTATTTACCACTTATTACGACTAACTGCGCTGTTCTTGGAATTGCCGTGTTATCGATTGATAATCAGTATAACTTAATAGAAACCATTGTGTTTAGCTTATTTTCAGCACTTGGATTTACGTTAGTTATTTATTTATTTTCTGTGATTCGTGAACGATTAGAACTTGCTCCAATTCCAGAAGCGTTAAGAGGAGTTCCGATTGCTTTAATTACAGCCTCGATTATGTCAATCATCTTCATGGGATTTGGAGGGATTGTTTGATGGCGCCGATTGTTTTATTTGTTGTCTTGGTGAGCATTTTTATGTGGACATACGTCATGAATAAAAGAACCGAAGCTCCAATTACAATAAACGAACAGACGTCTTGTCATCGTTGTTCGAATCATACTTGTTCTCATTATAAGGGGGGAGAAGAGTGAGTGCGATTTTAGTTCCTATTATAGTCATTGGAGGTTTAGGATTAGTACTTGGCGGACTGCTTGGGTTGGCGAACCTTTATTTAAAAGTTGAAGTTGATCCGCGAATTGAAAAGTTAATTGCAATGTTACCGGGATATAACTGTGGTTCATGTGGATTTCCTGGTTGTTCTGGTTTAGCAGAAGACATCATTGAAAATGGAGGTACCGTTAACTCATGTAAACCATGTAGTGCAGATGCTAAAGCTAAAATTAATGAATTTTTAAAAGAAAATAAAGGATAACAAAAAAGCCCCTTCGCTTTTGTTGATGCGATGGGGCTTTTTCAAATAATAGATCTCTA
>NZ_AEXQ01000013.1:0-24789 GCF_000191865.1 Turicibacter sp. HGF1 | reverse complement strand
TCGAAAAAGCATTAGAAGTCATCGATTATAACCCAGAAACAAATGGTGGTAAAATCGAAAACTTCACTAAGTTAGAAACTCCATATTTCAATGTTGAAAAAATTATTGTTGATGGACAATATTCTGATGAAGTATGTGGTGATTTTTATACTTATACAGCAACTAAAGGATGCGGTGTAATGAAAACTGATGATCAAACGATTATATTAAATCCAGAAGAAACAGTCTATTTACCAAAAGGAATTAAATATACAATTGAAGGTAACTTAGAATTAATTAAAACATGTTAAAAAAATGGGACTGAAAATGATTAGCTTTCAGTCCCATTTTTATTAGAGAATCCAAAAAAGCCTTGATTAGAAATGAGAATCAAGGCTTTTTTTAAATTTAGTTGTTAGAGATGGTTTCTAATTCTTCTATTAGGAATCGATTTGAAAAGACAAATAAGAAAGCAAGTAAACTAGTAATAAATAAGAAAGTCACAGCAGGGCTGATTTCAAATAAAACTAGCGCAGCAAGGAAAATTAGAATATTGGTTATGGCGAGTAGTGGTTTTTTAAAAATAAGAATGAGTGCATTTCTTAAAATATTTAATGCATTATTTGAAAATAGACTAATGAGTAATGAAATAAACGGTGTCATTAATAATAGGATAATTAAGAGTCCTAAGAATAAGCAACTAACAATGGTATTATTATAAGCTGACTTGAAGAAAACAATATTTGAGTATAAAGCAAAGATAAAAATTAACTCAACAAACCAAATGAGTAAACTTTGTTTAAAGTTAAGCAAGAACCCTTTTTTAAAATCAGATAGGAGATTAAATCCTTTATTTTTTAATAGTTTACGCATACAGTAAACTAGAATGTTAAATGCAGGCATTGTTGGAATTAAGCAGAGTAAAAATAAAGGTAGATAAGTGGAAATCTTGCTGATTCCAACCAATAAGAAAAATAGAATAATAGGTATATTTAAGAGCATAAAAAGTAAGTTCAAGACAAGGAATGAAAAAATATAATTACAAATATCAAACAATTTATTAAAGTTGAAGTATTCTGACATCGTTAATCCCCCTTTTAATCATCACCATAATCAGTATTGTAAAAAAAATCAAACGTTTTCAATACTGTCATAGGAAAAATATACTCATTTATCGTAGAATTTAATAGTGTATTTTTCATATTTTTGATTTAAAAATTATAGAATGTTTAGATAATGGAAAAAATAGCGCATACAAAAAAAGGATGACAAATAGATAGAATATCTTTAAAATATAAATTGGGTACCACTAGGTATAGCTAAAAGCATATAAAGGAGGGGGAGATATGCTAGCTAAAAAATCGATGCTATACAATAACTTATTTTTAACTTATTCATTAGTTATCATTTGTTTGATAGGGGGGTTCGATCTTTATTTAATTAATTATGTGGTGTCTGAAAGTAAAAGTAACCGAATATCATTAGGGGAACAGCTTGGATATAACGCCAATGAACTACTCAAAGAGATTGAAAACTCTAATAAATTCATTGTCAGTTCAATGTATTACGATTATATGTTATCGAATGATATCATTTATTTTCTAAATAATCATTCGAATGATTATTTAAAAAATAAATTAGATAGTTTCTCAGGCAGTAATCATTTTACCTATAATGGTGTTGAAAGGTTTGTGGCCAGTGCATTTATTTCGAATAATAAGGTAGAAAATATTATATTTTTAAGTGAAAAACTGAATGAAGTTAGATCATTTAATCATGATAATCAGATTTATATTGAAAAAATAGAAAATTATGAGACAGTGATTCAGAAGTTACCGGAACTTTTTTTCTCGGAAAATAAACTGTATCACGTGAACTCAATTAATAATCCAGATACATTAGTAGAAGAAGGAAAATTAATTGTGGTTTACGATTTATCTGAAGTGAATAATATTGTTGCGAAGTATGGAGCTAATTATAATCTTTGTATTTATGATGAACAGTATCAAACGGCCTATCTCCCTGAAGACAAGTCAGAAGAGCCATCAAAGGAAAGTTTATTAGCTTTGAGCGACTTAAAAGAAGGAGAAGAATATAAAATTCCCGGAAATCATCAAAGTTTATTTAAAACTAAATTTTCTGATGAGTTAAGTGTCATTACGGCAATCTCAATGCAAAACTTAATTGAAGCGCCACAGATTTTTTATTCATCGATACTTTTACTTGATTTATTTTTAATCTTTGTTAGTGCAGTCATTTTAAAGTGGAAATTAGAAAAATTGACAAGAAGGACAGATGCTATCCTAGAGGTGATGGAGGAAGTTAAAGAAGGAAATCTTAAAGTTAAAATTCCAATTGGAGATGAAATGGATGAAATTAGCTATATCTCACAGAATTTTAATGAGATGTGTAGTGAGCTCGATCGCTATATTAATAAAAGTTATTTAGCTGAAATTAATCAAAAGAAAGCGGAGATGATTGCTCTCCAAAATCAGATTAATCCCCATTTTTTATATAATACGCTAGAGTGTATTCGGATGAAGGCTGTTTGTAATGGGGATAAAGATGTCGGGAAAATGTTATATAATTTATCCTTTTTATTTAGAAAACAGGTTAAAGATCATAATTTTATCACTTTAGAAAGTGAACTTGAGTATTGTACTCGTTACATGGAAATCTTTAAGTTTAGGTATCGTGAGAAATTTGATTTTAAGATTAATTGTCCAGATGAATTACTAGATAATGAAATGATCAAATTTGCGATACAACCCTTAATTGAAAATTATTTTATGCATGGAATTAAATTGGAAGAGACTAATAATTTTATTGAGATTAATGTCAGTAAAGAATCTGAGAATATTAAAGTTATCATTGATGATAATGGAAAAGGAATCCCACCAGAGAAGTTAACACAGCTCAATGAAAGTCTGACAGGTGAATTATGCAGAAATACAGCGAATCAATCCATAGGAATTATTAATGCTCATGCACGAATCGTTGGAGCATATGGTGAAGGTTATGGAGTTCAATTAGATAATAATAGTAAGGGTGCAAGGGTCGTCATTATGATTCCTTGCAAAAGGGGGCCTAATGTATGAAAAAAGTTATGTTAGTTGATGATGAAATTTTTATTACGGAAGGATTAATGTCAATTATTGATTGGAAAGCACTAGGGCTTGAAGTCGTTCAATCTGCTGAAAATGGTGAAGAAGCGATTAGAAAGTTTAAAGATAATCCAGTCGATATTATTGTAACAGATATCAATATGCCAGTTAAAACAGGCTTAGAGTTAGTTCAAGAAATTAATGAGATGGGCAAGAAGGTAAAATTCATTCTCTTAAGTGGTTATGATGAATTTGCCTATGCTAAAAAAGCAATTGAATATGGGGTTGAAAATTATCTTTTAAAACCAGTTGATGAAGAAGAATTAGAAGTAGCGTTAAAAAAATTAGTAGATAATATCGCGAAGGAGAAAGAATTTATTAATAGAGGGTTAGATAAAACAGGAAAGTTACTAGCCTTTTTAAATGGAAAGTATGATGTGAAAGAAGTCATTGGAATAAAAGATGATATGTATGTTGATTTTTATAAAGAAAAATATACGGTCACGAATATTTTCATTAATGGTAAAAAGGATAAAGAGGTATATATTAATATTAATCCGATTGTTGAGTCAGTGTTTAAAAGTCAGTGTGAAGTGTTGTATCAATTTGATGGGCAAATTATAGTGATTAATAGCTGGGATAAAGAGAAGACTGATGATGAAATCTTAGAGGAGTATCGAGAACTAAGAGATTTACTGCAAACTGAGCTAAAGTATGATATTTTCATTTCAGTAGGATCAAGTGTCAATATGATTGATGATTTACGCAAAAGTTATATGGTGGCTAAAAAGTTGAAGAAGTATATGTTGACTGAAGGGATGAATCGTGTTGTTAACGAAAAGATGATTTCGGTTATTAAACATAAAGATGTGAAGTTTAGGGATGAAATCGAGCAAATCAATAAGTTAATGATTGAAAAAAATAGCGCAGCGTTAAAAGTTTACGTTGATGAAGTTTTTGAGAATAAAGAATTAACGCCTAAGAATATTTATGATTTTTCAATTAAGGTTGTTTTGCTGATGGATAAGGTTAAAGAAGAGTTTAAGGTGGATAAAAAATACACACGAGAAAGTTTGAGTGATACGATTATTGAGTTATGTCATGAGAATACGCGAGAAAGTATTAAGACATTTATTTTAAGTGAGTTAGACGAGTTTATGGAAGTGATGACACAGGATACGATAAAGTATAGTCCTGTTGTGCAACAAATCGTGAATACGATTAATGAGAGATACTATGAAGAACTAAGCTTAAAAACATTGGCATATCAATATAACATTAATAGCTCTTATTTAGGACAAATTTTTAATAAGGAAGTTGGATGTTCATTCTCGGATTATTTGAATAAAACGAAGAATATGAAAGCTAAGGAGCTCATTTTAGAAACGAATATGAAAATTAATGATATTGCTAAGGAAGTTGGCTATACAGATTCAAGTTATTTTTATCGTAAGTTTAAAAAGTTCTTTGGTGTCTCACCATCGACGTTAAGGGAAATGAAAAACTATTAATAAATAAAGCTAGAGGTTTTAGAGGCAAGGAATTCAATTTTTTGCTTTGTTAAAATCTCTAGCTTTTTTTAATCAAATTTGTTACGAACTAAAATTAGTACATTAAACCTAAGAATTTTCATCTATTAAACTAAATTCTATATATGGTATATTTTAATCAAGCCAGATAAGCGTTTACATAGGAGGGGGATAGAGTATGGCCGATGAAGTAAAAGTTAAAAAGAAAAACTCTAGATGGAAAAAGTTCAAAGATAACAAGGAGTTATTAGGCTTGACAATACCTGGAACACTTTGGTTTATAGCGTTTGCTTACTTACCTATGTTCGGAATCTTAATAGCATTTAAAGATTGGAGAATTCATGGTGGATTCTTTGAAAGTTTAATTAAGAGTGAATTTGTAGGATTAAAGAATTTTGAGTTCTTATTTAAAAGTACTGATGCATGGGTTATTACTAGAAATACAGTAGCTTATAACTTAGTTTTCATTGTTTTAGGGATTGTACTTCCAGTAACGTTAGCTATTTTACTTAAAGAGTTACTAAATAAAAAATTATCTAAGTTTTATCAGAGTGCGATGTTCTTACCATATTTCTTATCATGGGTTATCGTAAGTTACTGTTTATACACATTCTTAAGTCCTGAAAAAGGATTAGTAAATACGATGTTAAGATCATTTGGACAAGACGGAATCTCTTGGTACACTGAGGCGAAATATTGGCCGTTCATTATTATCTTTATGAGTCAGTGGAAAGGAATTGGATATGGAACAGTTGTTTATTTAGCTTCAATTTGTGGAATCGATAAATCATTATACGAAGCCTCAATGATTGATGGAGCTTCAAAATGGCAACAGGTTAAATACATTACCATTCCATTATTAAAGCCAGTTATGATTATCATGTTCATTACAGCAGTAGGTGGAATGTTTAGATCAGACTTTGGATTGTTCTATCAATTACCTAAAAACTCAGGGGCGTTATATCCTGTTACAAACGTTATCGACACGTATGTATATCGTGGATTAACAAACTTAGGAAATATCGGTATGAGTTCAGCTGCAGCTTTATATCAGTCATTTGTTGGATTAATCTTAATTCTTGGAACAAATGCTATTGTTAGAAAAGTAGACGAAGAGAATGCATTCTTCTAAAAAGGTGGTGTATTAAAGATGGAGATTATCAAAGAAAATAAATTTCAACAACAAGAAGAGGTAGTTCTTGAAGAAAAAAAATCATTTTTCAAAAGAATCTTTTTAGCAAAAGATGAGGAGAAAAATAAATTCAATTCAATTTCAAAACCAGCTAATATTGCGCTAAATATTTTATTTGGGGCGCTTGCGGCAATGTGTATTATTCCATTTATATTTGTTATCATCATCTCTTTTACCAGTGAACAAAGTCTTCAAATGAATGGATATAAATTCTGGCCAGAAGAGTGGAGCTTAAATGCTTATAAATATATCTTTGGAGCTGGAGGAACAGGGCCTCAAATATTTAAAGCATATGGAATTACAATTTTAGTTACCATTAGCGGGACTTTACTTGGTCTTGTTATTATGACAAGTTTTGCTTATGCTTTATCAAGAAAGAACTTCGCTTATCGAAAATTCTTTACAAAACTAATTTTCATCCCAATGTTATTCTCAGGGGGGATGGTAGCTTCATACCTTGTAAATACACGATTCCTTGGAATTAAAAATACGTTATGGGCATTAATCCTACCTATTTGTGTTAGCTCATTCCACATTATCATTTTAAGAACGTTCTTTAAAACAACAGTTCCAGATGCTATTGTTGAATCAGCTAAAATTGATGGGGCTTCAGAACTTACGGTATTTACACGAATTGTATTACCAATATCACTTCCAGCCATTGCAACAATTGGATTATTCTTAACACTAGGATTTTGGAATGACTGGTTCAATGCGATGCTTTATATCGATAGAAGTGCATTAGTTCCGCTACAATATTTATTAATTAAGATTGAGGGAACAATGGAATTCTTAGCTAATAATGCTGCTATGCTTGGAACGGATGGGGTAAGTGTAGCTAACAATTTACCAAAAGATACAGCAAAAATGGCCATTGTTGTAATCACAACATTACCAATCGTATTTGCGTATCCATTCTTCCAAAAATATTTCGTAAGTGGACTTACAGTAGGGGCAGTAAAAGAATAGTTAGAAGTCAAATACATTAAATCGCCCTGTTTAAAATAGCATGATAAATTAAAATCCTAGTTGCTTAGCCACTAGGATTTTAATTTTTAATATTCTAACTTTTATGATGCTTCATAGATAAATGAAATGGTTAGGAAAGGATTTTTACGTACTAGTCTATTGTGTAATCCAGCCATTTAATATTTTTTATTCAGTTTTAAATTTCAGACATTGGAATCTCATACAAACAGAAAAATAATTCATAAATTTATATTTAATCCCTTTTATCATTAAGATGGATTAGAAGTCTTCTACGTGTAAAAAGCTTATTTAGACTAATATATGTTTTGTACACTATATGTAGAATAAAGCAAGTTGAAAATAAATGATAGCGGTGTTATTGTCTAACTAGAAGATTAAAGAAGATAAAGATAAAAGTTTTCATGTGAGAGGGGCTATTTCAGGTGATAGAAATTCGCTATTAGCAAAGATGAAAACTTTAAATATAGGAAAGGAAGAGTAGGATGGAAAAACAATTACCACAATCAATGCAAAATCTAATTAAACAGGTGGAAGAGAAATTAGGGGATGATCAACAGTTAATTCAAATGTTTAAAAACTGTTATACGAATACGTTAGATACGACAGTTAAAAAGATGGATGATGGAACGACGTACGTTATTACAGGAGATATTCCGGCCATGTGGTTACGAGATTCAGTTTGTCAATTACGTCCTTATTATGTTTTAGCGCAAGAAGATCCTGAAATTACAAAATTAATTGAGGGATTAGTTCGCCGTCAAATGATGTATATTTTATTAAACCCTTATGCAAACGCTTTTAATGAGGCTGATAACGGGAATTGTTGGGAACAAGATGAAACTGATATGTCAGGATGGATTTGGGAAGCAAAATACGAAATTGATTCATTATGTTTCCCGCTACAAATGGCGTATCTATTATGGAAAAATACTGGAACAACTTCTCACTTTGATGAGACATTCAAAGAAGCAGCTTATAAAATTCTTGAAGTTTGGCGTACAGAGCAAGATCATGAAAATCAATCGCCTTATCGCTTTGTTAGAAAAGATTGCTACTACACAGATACATTATCACGTGATGGTAAAGGGGCATTAGTTAAGTCAAACATTGGTTTAACATGGTCAGGATTTAGACCAAGTGATGATGCGTGTATGTATGGTTATTTAATTCCATCTAACATGTTTGCGGTTGTTGTTCTAAATTACTTAGTTGAAATTGCAACTGAAATTTTAAATGATGAAAAATTAGTAGCAGAAGCGAAAGCTTTAGCGGTTGAAATTCGTGAAGCAATTGAAACGTATGGAACGATTGAACATTACAAGTTTGGAAAAGTTTATGCTTATGAAGTGGATGGATTTGGACAATACAATTTAATGGATGACGCGAATTTACCAAGTTTATTATCAATGCCTTATATCGGCTATGTGAGTGAAGAGGATGAGGTCTATCAAAATACACGTCGAATGATTTTAAGTGAAGCGAATCCTTACTTCTATAAGGGAACAGCTGCACAAGGAATTGGAAGTCCACATACACCGATTAATTATATTTGGCATATTTCATTAGCAATGCAGGCTCTTACATGTGAAGATCAAGCCTATAAAAAAGAATTATTGGAAGTGATTAAGCGCACGGATGGTGGAACAGGTTTAATGCATGAAGGATTTAATGTGGATAATCCAAATGAATATACACGTGAATGGTTCTCATGGGCAAATGCCATGTTCTGCGAATTAGTTTTAGATTATTGTGGATATAAAGTAAAAACAAAATAGGGATTGAATAAAAAGGAGAACGTTATGAAAACAGCGCATATTATTTCACATAGTCATTGGGATCGTGAATGGTATTTACCATATGAAAAGCATCACATGTTATTAATTGAATTTATGGATACTTTAATTAATACATTAGAGACGGATCCCGACTATAAAAGTTTCCATTTAGATGGACAAACCTTACTGATTGAAGATTATTTACAAGTTCGACCAGAAAATAAAGAACGTTTAAAAAAATTAATTGAAGCTAAACGTATTCATGTCGGACCTTGGTTCATCCTTCAAGATGAGTTTTTAACAAGTAGTGAAGCAAATATTCGTAACTTACAAATGGGGCATGACTTAGCTCGCGAGTATGGGGAAGTTTGTAAAGTTGGATATTTCCCTGATTCTTTTGGAAATATGGGACAAGCGCCACAAATTTTAAAAAAGGCTGGAATTGAAACAGCAGTTTTTGGGCGAGGTGTTAAACCAACAGGATTTAACAATGAGGTCAGTGATAATGATGCTTATGAATCACCTTATTCGGAAATGTATTGGGAATCAGAGGATGGTTCAAAAGTATTAGCTATTTTATTTGCGAACTGGTACAGTAATGGGCTTGAAGTTCCGGTTGATAAAGAAGAAGCTAAAAAATATTGGGAAAAAAAATTAGCAGACGCAACGAAATATGCAAGTATCCCACATCTTTTATTTATGAATGGATGTGACCATCAACCGGTTCAAACGGATTTATCACAGGCAATTAAAACGGCTCAAGAACTTTATCCAGATGTAGAATTCAAGCATTCGAATTTTGAAGAATATATTGAGGCACTTCATGAAAAATTAGCAGATGATATGACGACGATTACAGGAGAGCTACGTAGTCAACAAACGGATGGATGGTATACATTAGCTAATACTGCTTCCGCTCGCATTTATATTAAACAAATGAATGCTAAGTGCCAAATGATGCTTGAAAAAATGGCTGAACCGTTAGCAACGATTGCGCATAAAGAAGGAAAACCATATCCACATCATTTATTTAAATACGCATGGAAATTGCTAATGGAAAATCATCCTCATGATAGTATTTGTGGATGTAGTGTCGATGAGGTACATCGTGAAATGGTGACTCGTTTTGAAAAAGTGCAGTCGGTTGCTAAACATATCATCGATGAAAGCATGGATTATTTAGTTAGCCAAATAAATACAATGGCATTCAAAAAAGAAAATCAAGAGGTTAAACCATTTGTCATTGCAAATACAAGCGGATGGAATCGTTCAGGCGTTGTTGAAACAGAACTTGAAGTCGCTAAAATGTATTTTAGCGAGGGACCAGTTGTTGAAGTAGTCAAACAAATGCATGAACGCCAACTTCCAACGTATGAAGTGGTCGATGTGCATGGAAATAAAATTCCAGCTACCATTGAAGTTTTACCGAATGCTTTTAATTACGACTTACCAAAAGATCGTTTCCGCCAACCATACATTGCAAAACGTGTCAAAGTGACCTTAGAAGTTCAAGAAATTCCGGCATTTGGATATGAAAGTTTCGCACTTGTAGAGACAAAAGAAGTAAAAGAAGGAGAATCTTCTTTAATCCAAGAGAATTTAACAGTTGAAACACCATTTATGACGGTTCACTTTAATGAAAATGGATCATTACGTATTTTCGATAAAGCAACAGAAAAAACATATGATAACTTCGGAATATTTGAAGATTGTGGAGATATTGGAAATGAATACATTCACTTCATGCCAAAAGATGATACGCCAATTACAACACGCGAGAGTGTGGCAAATATTGAAGTAGTTGAAGATCAATCTTATCGTACGGTAGTAAAAGTTAGTCACACGTTAATGATTCCATCAAAAGCAAATGAAATTTTAGATCAAGAAATTCAAGACTTAGTTGAATTCAAATACCGTAAAGCCTCACGAGGAGAAGAACTGATTCCATTTGAAATCGAAACGTTATACACAATTGAACGTCAAAATCGTGTGATTAAAGCTGTGACTAAATTCAATAATCAAGCCCTTGATCATCGATTACGCGTCTTATTTGAAACGAATATTGACACACCATATCACTATGCAGACTCAATTTTTGAGGTTGCAAAACGTGAAACATTCCCACATGCTGTATGGGAGAATCCATGCAATGCTCAACATCAACAAGCCTTTATTAATGTTCACGATGAAACAGCCGGAGTGACGATTGCAAATAAGGGACTTAATGAATATGAAGTGTTAGGTCAACAATCTAATACGATTGCTGTGACATTACATCGTGGTGTTCGTGAATTAGGTGACTGGGGAGTATTTTTAACACCAGATGCTCAATGTTTAGGAGAGCATGAAGTAGAATTTGCAATTATTCTTCATGGAGATGCTAAGTCACGTTATCAATCTTATACAGAGGCTTACCAATATCAAGTAGATTGGCTAAGCGCAGGCCTTCCAGTACAAGAGGGGGCATTATCATCAACCTATCAGTTTTTAAAAGGAGAATACTTAGAGGTTGTTCCATCTGCTTTAAAGGTTTCAACTTCAAATAATGAACTCATTACAAGATGGTATAACGTTTCGAATGAAGAAGCGATGCTAAAATTAGAAACTGAGGATACCTTATACAAAACGGATTTATTAGAAGAAGAACACTTAGAAAAAACTACAAGTGAAATGAAGTTACATAAAAAAGAAATTTTAACACTCGCACATTTATCATAATGACATTAAAAAATAGAAGTATTTCAAGTAAGAAATACTTCTATTTTTAAAATCATGAGAATTGAGGGGAATCAGTTTGTATGGAGCATGTAGCCATTGTTAATATTTATAATTTTATTCGAAAAACAGTTTATCCATCAGGCCAGTTTGTGAAAGAGGAGCTTGAAACTGTTTTGTATGAGATTGAAGAAACGAAACGTTATGGCTTTTCGGCCACTTATGCGTTAAAGTATGATGCATTGATGGATGAAAACTATGTGGCGCTCTTAAAAGATAACTTAGATGAGTTTGATGAAATCGCCTGCTGGTGGGAAATCGATGAATCACTAGCCAGTAAAGCTTCGGTTAAATGGAAAGGTGAAACACCAGTTGATGACCATGTGAATAAAGGCTATTCATTAGCCTATACAAAAGAAGAACGTATTAAAATGGTTGATGTTTACATGGAAGATTTTAAATCTATCTTTGGTTATTATCCGAAAACAGTTGGATCTTGGGTAATAGATATTGTCACGTTAAAACATTTTAAAGACAAGTATCAGATTGAAGGGGCAGCGATTTGTCGCGATCAAATTGGGACTGATGGTTTTACGTTATCAGGAGGATATTATAACCAGGCCTATTATCCAAGTTTATTTAATGAATTCATGCCAGCTCAAACGAAGGAGCATCAGTTAGATTTACCAATATTCAGATTGTTAGGCGCTGATCCGATTTATGCCTTTGAAGATGGAATCAGAAAATCAGTCTGTGGTGTTTATACACTCGAGCCTGCTGCTACCATTGCTCAAAATAGAGATTGGGTGGAGTGGTTTTTTCAAAGGCAAGTGATGGAAAGTACGATTGGATTTTCATATGTTCAAACAGGACAAGAAAATACGTTTTTATGGGATACGATGTCAAAAGGATATGAGCTTCAAATGAAACATCTAGCTGAAATTGAAGAACCTTATCAGTTAAGAATTCAAACGTTAGCTGAAAGCGCCGCTTGGTATAAACGAAAATATCAGCTAACACCGGTCACAACCTATGCGGCCACAAAAGATTGGAATACCGAAGAGAATTTAAAAACCCTTTGGTATAATAGTCGTTTTTATCGATTAAGTTTCCTTTTTGAAAATGGCAGCTTAATTATTCGAGATTTACATCTCTTCAATGAAAACTATCGCTCACGCTATTATGAAGACGTCTTAACGGAAGAAGAAAGTATTTTTGATACGCTACCTGTTGTGGATGGGCATCAATTTAGTACAGATGACGTTCGAGCAAAAATTCAGTTCTTTGAGCTCAAGTCTCAAGGATTACTAACGGAACTTGAAGGGAATCCAATTCGTTTCGAGAAATTAAATGATTGTGATTACCGAATCACCTGGCTATTAAATAATGGCATAAGCGTCTTGATTACGTGTGAAGAAAATAAGCTTCAGATTAAAACGAATCAGGCGTTTGAACATTCAAGAATTTTATTAGCCATGAAATATTGTCCAGTTTTAAAAGGGATTAAAAACAATGTTTTCAATTTCACACATGAACAATTTGATTATTCTTTGTTTGTAGATCAAGGTGAAATTTTAAATTTAGCTGACTTTGATTTAGCCATTGCCTCAGAAAATGAAGGGTTAGAAATGAGATTTAGTGAACAGCAGTCTTTAGTATCGCAAGCTTTTTTAAATTCAAATATGATTGAGGATTATACGCCTCGAAATAAACAAAATCATTTTATGAAACGAGCATTCAAACCGGTCATTGATCCTAAAGTATCATTAACAGGAATTTATGAATCGGAAGTTTTTAGGATTAAAAATCCTAATAATGAAGGTCAAATTTATTATACGTTAGATGGGACACTTCCAACCAAACAGTCCTTACTTTATCAAAAACCGATTGTTTTAACACAGGAAGGGCAGATTAGGGCTAAAATCTTTGTTGATGGAATGAAGGAAAGTGTGGAAGAAGATGCGGGCTATTTCCAGTCTCAACCGATTAAAAAGATTAAAGGACAAACATTACCGGTGGAGATAAAGAAATATAATCCAAATGGAGTAGAGATGTTAATTGATGGTAAAAAAGGAACAAAGGATTATCGAGACGGTGCATGGCTTGGCTATCATGATGATTTAGATGTTGTGGTAGATTTAGAAAAGGCAACACAGTTTAATCAAATAACAGTAGGCTTTTTACAAGATACTCGTGCCTGGATTTATTATCCCAAAGATGTTTTAGTCGGGGGGTCACTTGATGGGATAAACTTTGAGATAATCGAGATGATTAATTGTGATGAATCGATTGAAAGAAAAGAGATTGCCGTCACAAATATTCAGGTTCAAAAAGCAATGAATTACAGGTATATTAGAGTTTTTGCTAAAAATCAAAGAGTGTGTCCACCGTGGAGCATTTTGCCAGGTGAGGGGCCAACATTCTTATTTGTGGATCAGATTTCAATTTTATAAAAGGGGATGAGTCATTTGTATTTACAACCAATGCCAAGAAGTTATGTGAAAAAGGAAGCAACGAAGTTCTTTTTAGGGACGAATACTGAAATCATTTTATCGAGTCAGTGTAATAGTCAGGATTTAGAGTCAGCTTTATTATTACAGCAACAACTTCATGAGTTAATCGGGTTTCGTTTGAGCGTGACAAAATGTTTTGAAAGAAATTATAGTACGCCATCCATTCGATTCATTAAAGTAGATGAATTAGAGGAAGAAGCATATGATTTAATTATTGAAGAAACTTATATTGAGATTAAGGCAACGACATCAAAAGGGTTATTTTATGGGACTCAAACGTTGCTCCAAATCATTAAGAATGAGGGTGTAGAATTATCAGGTGTTGAAATTAAGGACTGCCCTTATTTTAGAAACCGTGGTTTTTATCACGATGTGACGCGAGGGAAGGTTCCGATTTTAGAAACGTTAAAGTCATTGGTTGATAAACTGGCCCACTATAAAATAAATCAGCTTCAGCTTTATATTGAGCATAGTTTTGCCTTCACCGGGTTTAGTGAGATTTGGTATGATAAAGATCCGTTAACGGCTGAGGAAATTCTTTTGTTAGATGATTATTGTCAAAAGCGACATGTGGAATTGGTGCCATCATTTGCGTTATTTGGGCATTTGTATGAGGTATTGCGAAGTGAGAGTTACAAGCATTTATGTGAGCTAGATGATGAGTCTGAGTTTTCGTTTTATGATCGTATGGCACATCATACGCTTGATGTGAGTAATGAGGCTAGTTTAGAGCTTGTTGAAAAGATGATGGCGGATGTTTTACCGCTGTTTAGTTCGAAGAAGTTTAATATTGGCTGTGATGAAACCTTTGATTTAGGGAAGGGAAAGAGTCATCATTTATTAAATACATTGAATGATGGTGAACTTTATGTTGAGTTTTTAAACAAGATTATTCAAATTGCTAAAAATCACGATAAAGATGTTTTATTTTGGGGAGATGTGGTTTTAAGGTATGAGCATTTACTATCTAAAATTGAGTCACACCCAACTTGTTTGAATTGGAATTATGATTATTTAGTGGAAGAAACAGATACGAAAAAAATTGCAAAAAGTGGGATGCCACAGTATGTCTGCCCTGGTGTAGCGGGATGGAACCATTTAATGAATTTAATGAACAAAGGATATGAGAACATTAGAAGAATGGTAACTTATGCGGTTAAATATGAAGCCGAGGGGGTCTTAACAACAGATTGGGGAGATTATGGACATCTTAATTTGTTTGCAAACTCGATGCCATTGATGATTTATGCAGCTGCCACTAGCTGGAATCCATTAGATGAAAGAAGTAAAGACGAGCATTTTAAAGCTATTTCTTTATTAGAGTACCGAGATCAATCGTGTCGTATTGTTTCATTATTAGCGGATTTATCTGAGTGTCAGCAGATGACATGGTATGAGATTGTGAAGTGGAAAGAGAAATTTAATACTCCAATGCGAGATATTATCATTGAGGAGTATACTCGTTTTAATCCACAACAAATTAGAGAAGATGTTCTAAAGGCTCAAGAAATTTATCGAAAAATTAATACTTATTTACCGAAAATCAAATCAGAAAATCAGTTAGATTTTAGAGAATTTTTAATTTCAGCTCAAGGCATTGAGCTATTAAATGATTTTTCTTTGTATTTGTTAAGACATGAATTTAATCGTGAGGATGCTGATCCTGTGAGTGAAGCTAACAATTTGGCACTAAAAATAGAGCGATGGTTTTATGAGTATCAGATTATTTGGAGGGAAAGAAATAAAGAAAGTGAATTAATCCGTATTAGTGAAGTGATTAAATATCTATGTAAATTTTTGCGAAGAATATAGAGTATTTTATCCGTTTGTGTAAACGGTACCCTAAAAGTATGAAATCTGTATTTCAATAGTGAGATTTATTTAAGTAAATGTGGAAAATCTACACTATGAAATGAAAGCGATATATACTAAAATTAAATTGTAAGCGTTACTAAATATTGTTCGGGGAGGAATAGTAATTTATGAAATTTAAAAAACTTATTTCATTTACAACCTGCATGATGGCTGCTACTGCATTATTAGCTGGATGTAGTGGAAACTCAACATCATCATCATCTTCAACTTCATCTAATGGTGAAAAAATCACCACATTAAAGTATTACACTATTGGAGGGGAACCAAAAGATTACGCTCAAGTTATTGAAAAAGCGAATGAATATTTAGGAGAAAAAATCGGGGTAAATCTAGATATGACATTCATTGATTTCAATGATTACAGTCAAAAAATGTCTGTCATCGTGAACTCTGGTGAAGATTTTGACTTAGCCTTCACATGTTCATGGGCAGGAGATTATTTGGGAAATGCTCGTAAAGGTGCCTTTTTAGACTTAGATCCTTATTTAGATACAATAGGAAAAGATATGAAAGAAGCGATCGACCAACGATTCTGGGATGGAGCTAAAGTAGATGGAAAAACTTATGCTGTTCCAACTCAAAAAGAATTAGGAGTAGCACCGATGTGGGTGTTCACTCAGGAGTATGTTGATAAGTATGATATTCCAGTCGATGAAATTCATGCGTTAGAAGATTTAGAACCATGGTTAAAAGTGATTAAAGAAAATGAACCTGATGTTGTACCTTTATACATCACAAAAGGATTCTCATATACAGTATTCTTCGATCAATTAGTAGATCCTGTTGGAATTTCTTTAGATGACAATGGTGAATTAAAAGTCATGAACATGTTTGAAACAGATGAAATGAAACGTGATTTAGAAACATTAAGAAGATACTATCAAGCTGGATATATCAACGCTGATGCTGCAACAGCTCAAGATGATAAATCAATCAAACGTCTTGTAACAAAAGCGGATGGTCAACCATATGCAGATGAAATCTGGAGTGAAAGCTTAGGTTACCGAGTTGTTTCTACACCTATTACTAACACTTGGATTACAAATGGTTCAACAACTGGATCAATGGTTGCTGTTTCTGCTAACTCAAAAAATAAAGAAAAAGCAATTGAGTTCTTAAACTTATTAAATACTGACCCAACAATCCGTAATATGATTAACTATGGTCTTGAAGGTGTTCACTATGAAAAAATTGGAGATAATCAAATCAAATTAATTAATAAAAAAGGATATGACGTTCCTTACTTCTCTTTAGGAAACTTATTTATTACTTATGTAACAGAAAACGAACCTGAAACTAAATGGGATGAATTCCAAGATTTCAATGATGCTGCAAAATCATCACCAGCACTTGGATTCAAATTCAATTCAAAATCAGTTTCAACAGAAATTGCGGCTGTTAACAACGTTTTAGAAGAGTTTAAAGCGACTATCTACAGTGGATCAGTGGATGTAGATGAGTATTTAGAAAAATTAAATACTAAATTAAAACAACAAGGTTTAGATAAAATCATTGAAGAAATGCAACGACAAATTGATGAATGGAAAGCTTCTAAGTAAGGATTAAAAAATAAAAAGGAGATATGAGAATATCTCCTTTTTAAAAAGTAGTTCATGCAAAATGTGTCGAGGAGGAGCATGTCGTGATAGCTTGTATAGATATCGGAGGGACAGCAATCAAAGTTGGTGTTTTAGACTTACAGGGGAAGATAGTAGAAAAAACTTCTCTAGAAGTAAATCATGACTTTAATGGTTTGATTAATAGTTTAGTAAGCTTTGTTGAAGAAGCTAAACAACAGTATAAGGTTACGGGAGTTAGTATTAGTTCACCAGGCGCTGTTGATTCCAAGACTGGCATGGTAAATGGTTCAAGTGCCATCCCATGCATTCATGGTCATAATTGGAAAAAAATTATGGGGGAAGCGACAAACTTACCAATCAGTATAGAAAATGATGCGAATTGTGCAGCACTTGCCGAAGTGTTTAATGGCTCAGGTCAATCATTTAGTGATGTTTTATTTTTAGTTTGTGGGACAGGACTTGGTGGAGCTATTATTCATGATGGAAAAATTCATCATGGAAAAAACCTTCATGGTGGAGAATTTGGCTATATGTTAATGGAAGAAAGAGATGGAGAGTTTTATAATTTCAGTAATGTTGCTTCAACAATGTCTTTTGTTAGAAAAGCCAGAGCCCATTTTCAAGATGATAGCTATGATGGAATTAAAGTATTTGAAGAAGCCACTAAGGGAAATGAATTTTGTCAAACTATTTTAGACCGATTTTATTTAAACTTGGCTAAAGGAATTTTTAATATGCAGTACTTTTATGATCCAGAAATTATTTTAATCGGTGGAGCTATTTCACAACGAGAAGATTTCATCGAAAAGATTAATGAAAAAATCGATTATTTATTAGAAAAAATTGAAATTGCTAAAGTTAAACCTGTCTTAGGGGCTTGTACCCATAAAGGAGATGCAAACCTAATAGGAGCATTAGCTAATTTTATAAGTGAACATCAATCGAATAACTTAGAAAGTAAATAAAATGTGATTTGTGAGGGGATTATATGGAGCCACTATATATTGGTGTCGATTTAGGTGGAACTAAAATTTATACGGCTATCGCTAATGAACGCGGGGAAATCTTAAATGAAGAAGTTGTTCCGACTGAAGCAAGTAAAGGACCGGAACAAATTATTGAGAAAATGATTAGTTCGATTAAAAAAGTTTCAACAGGTATTAATTTAGATAGAATTAAGGCGATTGGAATTGGATCTCCAGGTCCACTAGATGTGAAAAATGGATTAATTGTTTCACCTCCTAATTTACCAATTAGAAATTTTAATGTCGTTGAAGCGATTAAAAATGAATTTCAAATACCTACTTTTTTAGATAATGATGCGAATGCTGCAACTCTTGGTGAATATATTTTCGGAGCTGGTAAAGGATGCGAAAATATGGTTTATATTACAGCAAGTACCGGTGTTGGTGGCGGAGCTATTTTAAATGGAAAACTGTACAGAGGAAGTACATCTAATGCACTTGAAGTTGGACATTCGACAGTTGATCGTAATGGTAGAGCATGTGGGTGTGGAAATCGTGGATGTGTCGAATCGATGAGTTCAGGAATTTATATTGAAAAAATGGCTAGGGATAGTGTTAGTTCAGGAATGGAAACAACGTTAAGTAAGTATGAAACCGTGACAGCTAAAGAAGTTTTCACTGAAGCAACAAATGGTGATGCAGTTGCTAATCAAATTCTTTCTGAAACTTTATCGTATTTAGGAATTGCAGTTGCTAACTGCGCTAATATTTTTGATCCGGATAAAATTGTGATTGGCGGTGGGGTTACAAACGGAGGGCCAATCGTTTTTGAAAAAATTAATGAAGAAATGAATGCAAGATGCCTTGCACCTATTCGTGAAAACTGTAAAATTGAAAAAGCACAATTAGGTGGAAAAGCTGGCGTTGTCGGTGCAATTGCTTTAGCACTTGTAGAGTATCAAGCATTAAATTAAGGAAAGATTAATCAACTTAATGTTTTGTTTTAACTTTTAAATTTATACTTGAAGGGGAATACATTATGACACGTTATAAAAGAATTAAAAAGTCTTCAAAGAAAAATCTAACTGGATCAAAAGTTTTAATGCCTGTCTTTTTAACATTTACGGTTGGGACTGCACTAGTAGGATGTGCTTCAGTTGAGCAAGGACAAAGTACAACTGAGGAAGTTCATGAAATAAAACCTCAAAGTATTTATACCATTAGTCCAGAAGTTGCAAACACAGAATTAATTATGAATAACTTAGCAACGGCTCCTCATTGGTTCCCAGCTGAATTATTAGAATGGACGCCAAGTAGTGATAAGCATTTTGAATATAATAGAAGTACAGTCGCCTTAGCAGACCGTGTAAGTAAAGATAGATTAGAGACAGTTAACGCAACGCAAGACAAAGAGCGTGAAGTTGTTGCGATTTCTATTATGAATAATAGTACAAGTGGAAATCCATCTCAAGGAAGTAATAAAATTTCTTCAAATGTCTTCTCATATTGGCAATATGTTGACAAGATGGTTTATTGGGGAGGATCTTCAGGTGAGGGGTTAATTGTTCCTCCAACGGCTGATGTTACAAATGCTGCTCATAAAAATGGAGTTCCGGTTCTTGGAACAGTCTTTTTCCCAATGGAAGCACATGGTGGAAAAATGGCTTGGTTAGATGAATTCTTAACAAAAGATGAAAATGGAAGCTTCCCGATTGTTGATAAATTAATCGAAGTCGCACAGTCTTATGGATTTGATGGATGGTTTATCAATCAAGAAACAGAAGGAAACGAAGAAACACCTCTGACACCTGAACATGCACAGTTAATGAAAGAGTTAATTGTTGAATTTAAAGCAAAAGCAGGGGATAGTCTTGAAATCATGTGGTATGATTCAATGACTAAAGAGGGGGAAATGGATTGGCAAAATGCTTTAACTGAAGAAAATGAATTCTTCTTAGTTGGTGATAACCAAGAAATGATTGCCGATAGTATGTTCTTAAACTTCTGGTGGACAACAGACACATTAGCACCAGAAAATTTACTTGAAGCTTCAACACAAAAAGCACAAGAGTTAGGAATTAATCCAAATGTTATTTATGCCGGAATTGATGTTCAAGCCAATGGAGTTAATACACCAATTCGCTGGGAATTATTTGAGGCAGGAAATACATCTTTAGGTTTATATTGCCCAAGTTGGACATATGCTTCTGCTAGTTCAATTGATGATTTCCATGCCAAAGAAAATCGTTTATGGGTAAATGAAAATGGAGATCCGTCAGTTTCAACAAGTGCAACTGATCGTGAATGGCGAGGAGTTTCAACATATATTGTTGAGAAAAGCGTTGTTAATTCGTTACCATTTATGACGAACTTCAATTTAGGACATGGGTATAATTTCTTCATTGATGGTGAAAAAGTGTCTGAAACAGATTGGAATAACCGTAGTATGGCAGATGTTTTACCTACTTACCGCTGGATGATTGAAAACGAAGGGGCGAATACTTTAAGTGCCGATATTGATTACGCAAATGCCTTTTATGGTGGAAACTCAATCAAACTCCTTGGAAATATGGAAGCAGGAAAAAAATCTACAATTAAATTATTTAGTGCCGATTTAACACTTGAAGATAAGGTGTCATTTACAACAGCGATTAAGTCATCTGAAAATGTTGATTTTGATTTGGTGTTAGATTTCCATGATGGAACAACTGAAACGTTAAAATCTAAAGAAAAAGTATCAGTGGATGAGTGGACAACATTATCTTATGATGTGTCTAAGTTATCAGGAAAAGCTATTAAAAATATTTCATATGCTATCTCTTCAAAAGAAGAAGTGAGCGGATTAAGACTAAGCATCGGTAATATGACGATTGCAAGAGAGTCTGATGCAACAAATGCAACAGCTAGCAATTTAAAAGTTGAAGATTATTTATTTGATGAAGATGCAATGTATGCTGGAGTTAAGTTATCTTGGGAAGGAAATGCTGATTCAAATGGACATTATGAAATTTATCAAATTAACCAAGATGGAACAAAATCATTCTTAGGAACGTCTGCAACAACTGCATTCTTCTATAACGCACTTCCACGCGAGGGTGAGTCAAATCAAACGAACTTTGAAGTTGTAGCAGTTAATAACTTAGGAGAGCAAGGAACAAGTGCAAAAGCAACAATGGAATGGCCTGATAACAGTATGCCAAAAGCTGAGTTCAGTGTTTCAAGAACATTAGTTGCACCAGGGGATGATGTGACGTTTACAAATCTTTCATCTCAAAATGCTGAAGAATTTGTATGGGAATTTAAAGGTGCTAATATTGAAAGTAGTACAGATGTAACACCGACGATCAATTTTGCAGAAGAAGGTGTCTATACTGTTACATTAACTGCTAAAAATAAATCAGGAGAAGTCAGTGTCACAAAAGAAGAAATTATTACCGTTTCTAATGCTGCAACAGAACTTGTGAATTTATCAGAAGGAAAAGCGACAGAAGCGTCAGGATTTGTAAATAACAATGAGGCGCCTCAATTTGCGGTTGATGGATTACTTGATACGAAATGGTGTGCAACAGGGACTGCGCCACACTGGATTGTGATTGATCTTGGAGAATTAAAGACAATCAGTGAAGTGTACATGGCTCATGCCGAAGCGGGTGGAGAAAGTGATGGAATGAACACCAAAGCTTATACAATTGAAGTGAGTCAAGATGGAGAAAACTTTGAAGAAGTGGTGAATATCACAAGAAATTCTGCGGCGACAACCGTTGATACCTTCAAAGCTGTTGAGGCTCAATATGTAAGAGTTAGTGCCATCAAACCAACACAAAACTCAGATTCAGCTGTACGTATTTATGAAATTCAAGTTAGAGGACTTGAATAGAAATAACTTTTTTAAAACTTAACCTAACATAAGACCCCTATTAGTGACTATCGTGATAAAATCCTTTTTAAATCCCTCAGACCAATCGTTTGAGGGATTTTTTTGTTATAATGACAGTAGATAAGTAAACGAGGATGTGGATGTTAAGATGAAAGAGCGATTTATTAATCATATTAAGATTGACTGGAGTCAGATCGGTGAAGACAGTTATGTTAGACATATCAAAGCATTAAATCAACTTAATCAGCTATCCTTCAATCACAACATTACATTTTTTGTAGGAGAGAATGGTTCAGGAAAATCGACTTTAATCGAAGCGATTGCTGTTGCCTATGGATTTAGTGCAGAAGGTGGAACACGAAATTATAACTTCTCTACGTATGAATCACATTCTGAATTACATAAAGCTATTTCTTTTACTCGAGGCATTAAACGTCCGAAAAATAGTTATTTTCTTAGAGCTGAAAGTTTTTATAATGTGGCCAGTCAGGCTGAAGAATATCGTGGGAATGATCCAATCGAAATTTACTATGATAGATATGGTGGAAAGTCATTTCATGAACAATCACATGGTGAAAGTTTTCTTTCCCTTCTACAGGGGGCATTATCTGCAGATGGAATTTACATTTTAGATGAACCAGAAGCCGCACTTTCTCCTCAACGCCAACTCACCTTATTAATTGAAATACATCGTCTAGCAAAACGTGGTGCTCAATTTATTATTGCAACGCATTCACCCATTCTTTTGGCTATTCCAGAAGCAAGTATTTTATCATTTGATCATGGAACCATTGAACCCTGTGATTATACCGAAACATCAGTTTATCAAATCACTGAGATGTTTATTAATAATCGAGATTATTTCCTAAATCATTTGTTATCAGAAGACTTTTAAAACTCCTATCTGAGGAGTTTTTTCTTGTTTTTTTGGAAATCATATATCAAGAGGTGATGAAATGGATTTATTACAAGAGTACATTAAAGACATTGCAAGTGTTGCAAGACATTTTTTGAAATGGTTCTTATTAGCTATTGTTTCGGGCACCCTTGTTGGAATTTTTATTTCGTTTTTCTTAAATAGTTTACAGTATGTTACAAACTTACGTGAACACCGACCATGGCTTCTTTATTTACTACCATTTGGCGGAGCCTTCGTTAGTTATTTAGATTTAAAATTTGGTAAGGATTCTGCTAAAGGGAATAATTTAATTATCGAACGAATCAACGAAGGAGTGGGAGAGATTCCTTTTAGAATGGCCCCCCTTGTTTTTTTAGGAACCGTTGTGACTCATTTATTTGGGGGATCTGCCGGAAGAGAAGGAACAGGCGTTCAAATTGGTGCCAGTATTTGTTCAAAACTTAGTCATTTCCTTCATTTAAACAAAGAAGATGCCACTATTTTGATTATTAGCGGCGTCAGTAGTGGATTTGGTGTTGTCTTTGGAACGCCAATAGCCGGAACGATATTCGGTCTTGAAGTGAGTACCATTGGAAAAATGAGATATGAATCCATTATTCCTTGCTTGTTATCGAGCTATATCGGAACCTATGTTTCAACTCTATTTAACGTGAGTCATAGTCATTACGAAATGGAAACTTTATCATCACAGAATCCTTTTTTATTTTATAAAGTTATGGCGTGTTCAATCTTATTTGGATTAATGAGCAAATTATTTGCTGAGTTAACGCATTATTTAAAAAAGATATTTTCTGATAAACTTAAAAAGAGTTATGTCAAAAGTTTCGTTGGTGGATTAATCATCATTGGATTAATGTTAATGATACGAAATCGAATGTATTTAGGATTAAGTTTACCTTTATTAAAAGAAGCATTTGAATCACCAGTTGTGGGGTATGCATTTTTGATTAAATTATTGTTAACATCTATTACTCTTGCAACCGGATTTCAAGGTGGAGAAGTGACGCCGCTGTTTGTTGTAGGAGCAACATTTGGCAACTTTTTAGCTCCCTTATTTAATTTGCCACTGTCCTTTGTAGCGGGACTTGGAATGATTGGTGTATTTTGTGGTGGAACCAAAACTCCCCTCGCTTCCTTTGCGATGGGGCTTGAATTATTCGGGGGAGGTAATCTTAAATACCTTTTTATTACATGTGTCATTAGTTATGTATTTGCGGGGAAAAGTGGAATTTATACCTCGCAAAAAGTTCAATCAGATAGATGATTAGTTGCATCTGCGATATCAATATAACCAACTGTTGCGCCTAAGAAACCTACAATTTTTATCAGATTAGATTTAAAAACAGGCATTTCACCCTCTATCATCTCATTGTTTGAATTTGAGGTAGTCATTAAAATTTATAGCTTTTCCCAAGTCATAAGGGTTAAGAGAATAATAGCAACTAAGAATAAACTACTTCCCTCTACGATCACATTAGATGCAGTTTTTTGATGAAAATTTGCTTCTGCTGTAGTAGGTGAGAAAAGCGATTTTTCTTCTTCATCAAAACCATAAAGATAGAAAAAAGACCCCATAATAAAAATCCATGTTGCAAAACGCCCTAGCTGAATAATAGCAAGTTTTTGTTCTGTGAGTGTTTCCTTTTGTTCTTCAGAAGTACAATCACTATTCATAATGAGTCTCCTCCCTTATCCAAATCGTAATATTAGTATATGTCATGTGAACCACTTGGTTATTTATCATTTTAATAAAAAAATACTACTACTACTACTAGT
>NZ_AEXQ01000014.1:0-19446 GCF_000191865.1 Turicibacter sp. HGF1 | reverse complement strand
AAAAAACAGATGGTCATACAAACCATCTGTTTTTTTATATTGAACCCTAAAAAAGTGATGATATGGACAAATTTGTTTCTCATTAGGACTATTTTTTCTCATTTTTTAAAAACGTTTACACGGGGTGTGGGCGATGATATGATGAGTTTGTAAATGAAATAAATATTCAAAAAAAATTTAGATGATGAATATTTTTTTCACATCAAATTGAGATGGAGGAAAAGTGGATGAAGAAGTTATTTACTGGGATGATTGCAACACTAGCGTGTGTATCTTTAGTGGCTTGTGGTAATGGAGGAAATGAGGCAAAAAATGAAACTAACGATAGTTCAAATGGAGGAACAGTTGCAGAGCAACCAGCAACATCTAATGAAGAAAAAGTTCTGTATTCAAATGGGGGGGCTGTTGAGTTTTTTGAAACACCATGGTTAAACCCAGGATTATTTATGTATAACAAAGTATTATATGAGCACTTAATTGAAGCAGATGAAAACTTAAATCCAGTAGAGGGAGGACTTGCTTCAGACTATTCCTTAAGTGAAGATGGAACACAATTAACTTTTGTTTTAAGAGATAATATCTATTGGCATGATGGAGAAAAGATTACACCTGAAGATATTAAATGGAGCATCGAATACTCAATGAGAACCGCTGTGTTAAATCCAGTCTTCACGTCAACTTTCCATGCTATTTTAGGAGCTGATGCTTATTTAGCAGGAGATACAGAAGAACTTGAAGGAATCGTGATTGATGGAAATAATGTGATGATTACGTTTGAAAAAGTAGCACCAGATGCGTTGTTAACTTTTACACAATTTGCTCCATTACCACAAAAGTATTTCACAGATGTTGACCCGCTTCAAATTCAACAAGCAAAATTCTTCCAAAACCCAATTGGGTCAGGTCCATATAAAATTGAAGAAGTAAAAATGAACGACTATACCGTATTAGTTCCATTTGATCAATACTATGATGGTGTGGCAAATTTTAAAATTCATTTAACACCAAGTGGTGAAAGTGATTCAAACTTTGTTAATAACGCAAAAGCTGGATTACTTGACTATGGGTATACGAAAAATGTTGATGATGTGAAAGCTTTACAAGGGGTTGAGGGATTAACTATTAATCAAGTGGATGTTCGTTATACTCGTTTATTGTATGTAAATAAATTTAATAAAAAAGATGGATCTGTTTCACCATTAGCTGATGCACGCATTCGTCAGGCGATTCGTTATGGAATCGATATGCAAGCAATTTGTGATAACTTATTCAATGGTTCAGCTGTTCCTGCTAATAGCTTAACGCCAAATGGATCAAGCAAAGTTTCTGGTTTAAATGATTATGAATATAATCCAGAAAAAGCAAAAGAATTATTAGCTGAGGCAAATTGGGATCCAAATTATGTGTTAGATGTTGTTTACTACTACACAGACCAATTAACTGTTGATTTAATGACAACTATTCAAGCTTACTTAAGCCAAATCGGTATACAGATGAATTTTAGATTAGTTGAGGGAGATTTAGCAACGATTTTATGGTCAGCACCAGAAGATCAAGTCAACGGACCATCAGCTGTTGATTGGGATATGGCATATGGAGCAAATGCTGCTTTATCAATGCATGAATATTATGACCGCTACCGTACAGGCTCAGCTTCTAACTCACATACTCCATCAGATGAGACGTTAAATACTTTAATTGATGCAACAAACTCATCAATGGATGCTAAAGTTCAACAAGATGCATTCTATGAATTACAAAAATACGAAAATGAAACATTATTTACAATGGCATTATATTACCAGCCAGTTTTCTTAGTGCAAAGTCAAAAAATTGTTAAAGGGGCTGATGCAATCGGGAACCCACAGTATAACTACAACTGGGAAATTCAAAACTGGGAATTAGCGGAATAATTTAATTCTTAGTGTCATGATTTAAGGAGTGGAACTTAAATCCACTCCTTATTTTAAAATATGGGGGAGGGCCACATGTTTAATTTTATTGTTAAAAGATTACTCGGAATGATTCCGATGGTGTTCATTATTACGTTTTTAATTTATTTAGGATTAGAATTAACGCCAGGTGACGCCGTATCACATTTAATTAGTCCAGAATTATTAGCCAATGCCGATCCAGCAAAGCTTGAAGAGTTACGCCAGTTATATGGTTTAAATGATCCATTCTTAGTTCGTTATTTCCGTTGGGTCGTTGAACTGTTACAAGGCAATTTTGGATATAGTGTTTCAAGTGGTGTTCCGATTAGCCAAATCTTAAAAGAGTTAATTCCAGCAACGCTTGAGTTATCAGCAGCCGCTTTATTTATTTCAACTGTTCTTGGAAGTATCCTTGGATTATTCAGTGCGATTCGTCGTGGGACTTTTACAGAAGGGTTATTAACAGTAGCTGGTATGATTGGAGTTTCGATTCCACAATTTTTCTTCGGAATGTTATGTATTTTAATGTTCTCATTAAATTTAGAATGGTTACCCGTTGGCGGACGTTCGATGCCTGGACAAACAGCCTTTTTTGATCGAATCGAATATTTAATTTTACCTGCGTTAGTTCTTGGAATTGCCCTAACAGCAGGGGTTATGCGTTATGCACGCTCAAGTATGTTAGATACGATGAACAAAGAGTACATTAGAACAGCACGTAGCAAAGGGTTACCTGAGTGGCGGGTTAATTTAGTTCATGGATTTAGGGTGGCATTGACACCGGTTGTTGTTTTAATTGGATTTAGGTTACCAACACTCATCGGGGGAGCCGTTGTGATTGAAACGATTTTTAGATGGCCGGGTGTTGGAAATGCCTTTGCAACCGCTGTGCGTGCGCAAAATTATCCATTAGTTATGATGATTGCTTTATTTTCTGTCTTAGCTGTTTTAACTGCTAGTTTCTTAGTTGATGTGGTGACAGCCTTACTTGATCCACGAGTTAAATTAAAATAGGAGGTTCTTATGAGTGCGAGTGTAATGAAGAGAAGTCGATTTGATCGAAGACTTGATAAATTAAGAGAAGCAGAGGAAAAAGGGCAACCCGGTCACAAAAAGATGAATCGTTCTTTAAGAAAGTTATTAAATAATCGGTTAGCCGTTATTGGCGTTATTATTTTTGGAGTTATTTTGTTATCGGCGATTTTTGCGCCACTTTTAACGCTGTATGATCCACTAGCCATTGATATGAGTAGTGTTTTAAAAGCTCCATCAGCCACTCATTGGTTTGGGACAGATAAGGTCGGGCGTGATGTCTTTGCCAGGGTCTTATATGGAGGGAGAATTTCAATCTTAATTGGACTTGGAAGTGCATTAGGATGTGCAAGTATTGGAGTATTACTGGGTTGTTATGGAGGATATCGTGGTGGTTGGTTTGATGCTTTAATCCTACGTATTTCTGAAGTCTTTATGTCATTTCCCCAATTAGTACTTGTCTTATTATTGGTGACTATTCTTGGACAAAGTTTAATGAATTTAATCATTATTTTTATTTTAACTGGATGGGGGAGTGTTTATCGTTTAACACGCGCTCAAATATTATCCATTCGAGAGGAGGAATATGTTCAATCATTAAGAGCCTTTGGATTAAATTCATTTGTGATTTGTTATAAACACATGTTACCGAATGCGATTGGTCCTATTTTAGTTAATATTACTTTAAGTACAGCGATGTTTATTTTAGAAGAAGCATCTTTGAGTTTTCTAGGACTGGGAGTTCCATTACAAATCGCGACTTGGGGAAATATTTTAAATGCCGCACAGGATATGTTTACGTTACAAAATAGCTGGTGGTTGTGGTTACCCGTTGGGGTTGTTATTTCATTATTTGTGATGAGTATTAACTTTATTGGAGATGGACTAAGAGATAGTACCGACCCAACACAACAAGGATAGGGGTGTGAGAGTGTGCAAAATGAAGCAGTAGTGACCGTTAATAATTTAAATACGTATTTTTATACGAATCAACGTTGTAATAAAGTCATTAATGGCGTTTCGTTTGAAATAAAAAAAGGAAAAACATTATGTATTGTTGGAGAATCAGGATGTGGAAAAAGTGTAACCTCATCTTCTATTATGCAATTGTTACCGAAGTTAGCTCGCATTGAAGCGGGAGAAATTATTTATCATTCGCATCAAGGAGATATTCGAATTGATCAATTAAAGCGCAATGGAAAAGAAATGCGAGCCTTACGTGGGCAGGAGATCTCAATGATTTTTCAAGATCCGATGACGGCTTTAAATCCGGTGTATACAGTTGGATTTCAAATCATGGAAAACATTTTAGCGCATGAAAAAATAAGTAAAAAAGAGGCTCGAGAACGAACATTACAATTATTAAAAAAGATGGGAATCCCATTTCCAGAAAAGCGAATTGATGAGTATCCACATCAGTTTTCAGGTGGAATGCGTCAACGTGCAATGATTGCGATGGCGATGAGTTGCAATCCTAAAGTTTTAATTGCGGATGAACCGACGACTGCACTTGATGTAACGATTCAGGCACAAATTTTTGAGTTAATGAATCAATTAAAGAAAGATCATGAAACGGCTATTTTATTGATTACTCATGATATGGGAGTGGTGAGTGAGCTAGCAGATGATGTTGCAGTGATGTATATGGGAAATATTATTGAGTGTGGAAGTGTTGACGAAATACTAAGAACCCCTGCGCACCCATATACAAAAGCTTTACTGAAATCTATTCCGATTCTAGGAAAAGGAAGTCATCAAGATCTTCAACCAATCAAAGGTTCAACACCTGATCCATTTGATCGTCCGACTGGATGTCAATTTGCACCACGTTGTGAGTTTTCGTGTGAAAAATGTAATCAAATGCCAGGGGAAACCATGGTTGATGGCACGCATATGGTTCGCTGTTTTAAATATAAAGAGGTGATGAATAGTGGAAAATAATCAGGAAGTTTTATTAGAATTAAAAGGGGTTAAGACTTATTTTCCAATTAAATCGGGATTGTTTAAGAAAAAGGAACAGTATGTTCAAGCTGTTAATGGAATTGACTTAACCATTTATCGTGGCGAAACGATTGGATTAGTGGGAGAGTCAGGATGTGGGAAAACAACGCTTGGAAAATCAATCTTACAATTAGTTAGACCAACTGCTGGAGAAATGCTGTATCAATTTCAAGAAGAAGGTCAAAAAGATTTAAGAAAACTGACAGCAGAGGAAATGGATTTGGCCCGACAAAAGATGCAGATTGTGTTTCAAGATCCTCATTCTTCGTTGAATCCTGCGTTTACTATTTATCAATCTTTATCAGATCCTTTGAAAAAATTTGGCGTTAAATCCAAAAAAGAGAGACGACAAATTATTGGTGATTTATTAGAGGCAGTTAATATGCGACGCGATTATATGGATCGTTATCCTAATGAATTTTCGGGTGGTCAACGACAACGAATTGGGATTGCGAGAGCATTAAGTATTAATCCTGAGTTAATCGTTTGTGATGAATCCGTTAGTGCTTTAGACGTTTCTATTCAAGCTCAAGTGTTAAACTTATTAAAACAACTCAAAAAAGAACGAAATTTAACATATATTTTTATTACACACGATTTAAGTGTTGTTGAATATATTAGTGATCGAATTGCGGTGATGTATCTTGGAAAAATTGTTGAACTTGCTAAAACAGATCAGATTTTCTCGCATACGCTTCACCCATATACACAAGCTCTTTTATCGGCTATTCCGGTAGCTGATTTAGATAAAAAGACTGAACGTATTGTTCTTGAGGGCGATGTTCCAAGTCCAGTTAATCCGCCGAGTGGTTGTCATTTTCATGGACGTTGTAAAGATTGTATGGAAAAATGTAAAACAGTCATACCAGAATTAAAACGTTACTTGATTGACGGAGAAGAACATTTTGTGGCTTGTCACCTTGTTGCAGATAAAATGAGTCAAGATGTCGAAGAAGTTATTTAAGGGTTGATGTCGGTTATAAAAGGAGAGGGGAAACGTGACAAAAGATTTTATACTTGAAAAATTAAAAGGGAATTTAATTGTGTCCTGCCAGGCTTTAGAGGGTGAACCATTATATCAAGAGGATTATAGTGTCATGCCTTTGATGGCACGAGCTGCAAAACGTGGGGGAGCTTGTGCGATTCGAACGAATAGTGTTCGTGATGTTGCCTTGATTAAAGAAGAAACAAATTTACCGATTATCGGGATTATTAAAAAACAATACGAAGGGTTTGAGCAATATATTACAGTGACAATGGATGAAGTGGATCAATTAGTTGGGGCTGGTGCAGATATTGTGGCGCTTGATTGTACGTTAAGAGATCGAGTAGATGGACGCAGTGTTAAAGAATTTATTCAGGCTATTAAGGACAAATATCCAGAGTTGTTATTAATGGCTGATATTTCAACATATGAAGAAGGCGTTTATGCCTATGAAAGTGGGGTTGACTTTGTTGGAACGACTTTAAGTGGGTATACCAGTTATTCAATGCCAAGTGGGGGACCTGATTATGAGTTAGTAGAAAAGTTAGCTCAAACAATTAAGGTGCCTGTTATTGCAGAAGGTAAAATTCATTATCCAGAACAAGCGGCTAAAATGCTTGAAATTGGGGCTTTTTCCGTTGTTGTGGGAGGGGCTATTACAAGGCCTTTAGAAATCACAAAACGATTTGTTGATGCTTTGCATCAAGATTAGAAACAATAAAACAAAAAGAACCAGGTGTCAGATTACATAGACACCTGGTTTTTCTTTTGGTAAAATCAAATTAATATAATATAAAGGATGGATGAGGCGTGTCGTTACCAAGATATCGTGAAATTGCACGAGAATTAAAAGAGCAAATACAAGTGGGACATTATAAAGAGCATCAAACGATTCCTTCAGAACCGGAATTAGCGAAACTTTATGATGTGAGTCGGATGACAGCACGTCAAGCGATTAATGAATTAGTGTACGAAGGTGTTTTGTATCGCGTAAAAGGGAAAGGAACGTTTGTTAATCATCAAAAGTATGAAAAAAGCATTCATGGACTGACAAGTTTTAGCGAAGATATGATTCAAAAAGGATTCAAACCGAGTAGTCGATTAATTAGTCAGACCGTGAGGCTCGCCAATGAAATCGTTGCAAGTAAACTTCAAATTAAAGAAGGTCAAGAAGTGATTGAATTAAAACGTGTTCGCATGGCTGATGAAGAACCAATGGCAGTAGAAATTGTTTATTTACCGGTTCAAATTATTAAGTCATTACCTGATGATATCGGCGCTATTTCATTATATGATTACATTGAAAAAGAGTTAGGACTTTTAATTGATTATTCGATTCAAGAAATTGAAGCTATTTCACTAGAAGCCCCGATTAGTACTTATTTAGAAGTAGAAGCGGGAGCACCTTGTTTACTCATTTGTTTACAGTCTTACTTAAAAAGTGGTCAAATTTTTGAATACGTGGAATCATATTACCGAGCCGATCGCTATAAATTTATTCAGCCAGCTTATCGAAAAGGAATTTAAGGGGGATTTAAAAAATGAAAAAAATAAAATATTTAGCCGGAATCATCATGTGTGCCATGACTTTAATCGTAATGGGATGCAGTAAAGTTGAATTACCAGATGAAATTATTTATCCAGAAGTTGAAACACCTGAACAATTACCGATTGTGACGATGGTTATTAAAGATTATGGGACCATTGAAGCCCAATTGTATCCGCAGATCGCACCGAATACCGTGTATAATTTTATTTCATTAATCGAAAAAGGGTTTTATGATGGATTAACGATTCATCGAGTGGATAAAGGATTTGTTTTACAAGGTGGGGATCCGACAGGAATTGGAAGTGGTGGACCTGGTTATCAAATTGTTGGAGAATTTGCAGCGAATGGGATTGGAAATGATTTAAAACATACAGAAGGTGTATTATCGATGGCACGTTCAAATGATATGGACAGTGCCGGAAGTCAATTCTTTATTATGCTGGGTGAATTTCCTCATTTAGATGGTTCTTATGCAGCTTTTGGAAAAGTGATTAGTGGAATGGATGTAGCGCATGCTTTAGAATCATTAACGGTTGCGCCTGATGGAAGACCCGTTGATAAAGAAGTCATCATTGAGTCTATGACGGTGAATACGTTTGGGATTGATTATCCTGAACCAGAAGTAATTTCAGAATAGGAAAAAGAGGCCAAGGGCCTCTTTTTGTTTATGATAATTTAACTTTACAAACTGCTTTTTGAACGAGTTCGTGATTGATTTTTAATTTTGGCATGTGAATATCTTCTGGAAACACGATGACGAATGTTTCAGGATAACATGGACAGTTAATCAACGGAGTTCCCTCAAATTCAATGAAATCAGTTTTCTCGTCATAAGTTGTTTTGATATTTAAATCACTAACATCTGCATATCCTAAGTATTCGCATCCTGATAACACGAGATGGATATCTAAATAATTTTGATGCCCCTCAAGTAAGCAATTAGAAAGTTCTTCTCCATAGTAATCAAATCGATTAATAAAGACATCATTTCCATCAATTTCAGTTTTGCCTAGTGGTAAAGTCGATAAATCATGATTTGAAATAAAATCAATAGCTGTATCTAAGTTTTGGTTTAATCCTTTGTAACGTGGTAAGTCTTTTAGTTTTCCGATTATCATTGTTATTCCCCCTCAACATCCATATTATACCACATTCCATCCTTTAGGTAAGAGGTTACATATAAGAGTTGAAGATGAATTTTGAATGAATTAAGTCATTCTAATTTTTAAGCAAATTGAAGGTTTGGAAAATTGAAAAAAACAGAAAATAAAATTAAAAATACTTTACATATGAAGAGGATAGGAACTAGAAATTAGGAGCAGGGATAGATCGATTATAAAGTATGAAAGTTATGACGTGGGTGATAAAAAACGAGTAGGGGCTAACTCTACCCGTTTTTTGGCTTTTACTGATGAAATGACATTTATTTTGATTTTTATTCATAAAATGAAATGAAATACTGTGAGTGAATGGATGGAAAGGGAGTAGGGGGAAAGAAATGGATGATTTAAATCGTGCCTATCAAGTATTAGGAGTGAATGCTTCGATGTCGCTTGAAGAAATTGAAGCGATTTATGATGAGCTCGTTTTGAAATATAAAAAAGAGGCTAAGTGTAATATGTATTACAGGCAGAAGCTACAGGAATGGGAGGAAGCTTATGACTGTATTATGGAATGCCGATTAGACGAATTAGATGAAAGAGCGGAAGAAATGGATCGTATCTATCCGAGTCTCTCTGGTGCTTCGAATCATTTGGTTAAAGAAATTAAAATTGGCATGATAGTAGGAGTAGCAGTTTTAATCATGCTTGGAATAGTAGTGTTTGAGCAAATGTACTTTACAAAACAGACCTCAATTCAAGGAACTGAAAATCTCATCTCAGATGTTATTTCATCCGATTTAAATTCTGAATTATTTTATTTGGCGAATCACTTCACGTTAAACCTTGGAAAATTTAAGTCAACTGATGAGTGGGATTGGGGATACTATGAAAATGGACCGACTTGGACGGTTGTCGTCGTACTTGAAGTCACGGAAGCGACGGATTTGGGAGCTCTGATTAATTTAAATAATTTTCGATTAAATTCCGATTATCCGACGATTAGTATTCCTGAGGATGTTTATCTAGATTCTGATGTTAATCATATTCATTACTTAGGGGCTTACAGTGAGATTGTGCCTAAAAGTCAGAAATTTGGGATTGTTTTTAATGTCGATGCCTTTTACGAGGGAGAAGAGCGTTTTATTTATTATCATCATCCAGATGGACGTGTTCAAACGGTGGGATCGTTGTATTTTGAACAAGAAACTCGTGGAATATATGTGGATAATTTTTAAGGAGGGGATGGCATGTCATTCATGCAAAAGTTATCGGGTAATTCGGTAGAGATTCATCCTGATAAGGTGGATGAGAAGTTTAAACGAATTTTAACTTCAGATGAGGAGATTAAGTTTGCTTTTAAATCATTTCGAGACTATATTGTGTTGACAAATAAACGATTAATCCTATCAGATGTCCAGGGTGTGACGGGAAGTAAGGTTGAGTATGTAAACATTCCCTATCATAAAATTTCGTGTTTTAGTTTGGAGGCAGCTGGAACAGTGGATTTAGATGTTGATTTTAAGATCTGGGTATCAGGATATGGCGTTATTGAAAAAACCATTGCAAGGGGTGTTAATGTCACAGAAGTGAGCAAAATTTTAGCGGCTTATATTTGTTAATAAGAAAAAGAGAGGAGTGTACCTCTCTTTTAACATTTCGGATTCCAACCTTTTAACACACGTTCGCGAGTATAATAAGTTGGATGATTAATGACTTTGGCATATGAAGCGCGTTGATGTGGTGTTGCACCGGGACCATAACTGTTGTATTCAACAAATTGTACAGTGTTATGAGAGCTTAATTTTCCCCAATCATCCCATCCTAGAGGATGAATATGATGGCCCATATAGCAATTTAAAAAAGCAACGTGTGCATATTCTCTCCAAGGTCGACCAAGGAAAACTGTGTGCGGTGTGGCATTACTTAATAATTGGCAAGATTCAAAGACGTAGCCGTAGGGTTCTTCTTTTTGAGTAGAGGCAGCTGTAATATAACTGTGTCCGTTTAATGCATTTGAAAAAAGAGTACATTTTTCAAAGTAAGCCGTTGCGCTTCCAAAGATAAAATCAATATCTCCTTGAATGTAGCAGTTGTTAAAGTATTGGCGCCCCACTTCTCGTTTAGCGTGTTCTCTTGGGCCGACAAAAGACCCAGGCTTAATAGGTGCTGGTGGTAGAGGTCCCGTAAATAGCGTATCTTGATGCGCCAGGAAATAGCAGTCGTGAAATTGAATACAATCTCCATCTACATATAATGCGAGTGCTTGTCCTACCTCACTTCCTTTTCCCGCTTCGTTTTTAAAGGTTAAGTTAGAAAAGCATAAATGATTAGCTCCAATTAAAGCCGTATACGTTCGAAAGGTCTGATAAATTTCATCTTCATTCCATTGCTTTTTGGCATAATCAGAGAAGGTAATGATTGTTTCTTTTGCCTCTTCCCCAATAAAGGTTAAATGGGGCTTTTCAATCACCAATTTTTCTTCATAGACTCCCTTTTTAATATAAATCGTTTCAGGTTTACTATCTGAGATGGAATCAACCGCTTCTTGAATCGTAAAAAAATCTCCTGTTCCATCTAATGCGACACGTATCATCGTTTTTCCCCCCGGTATTAGAATTATAATAAAATTATATCAATAATTTTCTATAAATGTATCGTTAAATGAGCATTAGATGGAAGGAAAAGAAAATCATTGATTAGAAGGTGATAAATTTCAAAAATCTACAATAAACTATAGTATAAGAGCTAAAGAAAAGGATGTGATCAAATGGAAATCAAAATTATGAGTCAACAAGAAGCACAGGATTGGAGCTATGACCAATGGATGGGCGTTGCTTTATTGGTATCCATTGTTGGAACAAATACAGAGCCCCCAAACTTTTATCATAACCCAAGAATTGTTGAAAAAATATCATTAGCCTTTGATGATATTACGGAGGTAGCGGATAGTCAAACGTTACTGTCTGAGGCGCAGTGTCATCAAATTAAAGATTTTGTCTTAGATCATGCAGAAGAAGTAGAAAGTATCGTCATTCATTGCTTAGCGGGTGTATCTCGTGGTGCTGCGATTGCTTTTGCTATTTGCCGTTTACTTGGAATGGATGACATGTGGATTTGGACGTCTAATTGTTATAAACCAAATTCGTATTGTGTTGAAAAGTTAAATCGGGTTTTAAACTTAGGTTTAACCGAAGAGGAAATTGATGCTCGGCACGCCTTAATCACCTTAGAAAAAGTCAGCTAAAACCATTTGTTGTAAGCGTTGATAAAAATAGGGTGACATGTTAAGATAAGGGTGAAATACTTCTGAATGGGGATGAGTTTATGGAAGCGCAAAAAAGATTTAACCTTAGTCTTGTGACTGCTGTTTTAAACTTAATTGCAGGAGTTGTCTATTTGTTAGTAAAACTCGTAATTCCACAAATTGAATTAACAGGTGGGCTATCGGAACCAGCAAAAGGGTTTTCTGGTTTCATGCTATTAGTGTTCTCTTGTTTCGCACTAGGATTACTTGTTCTTAACCTCATTACAATGGCTTACTTAAATCGAGAAGGAAAAAAAGTGAAAGGAGCTGTGATTGGAGCAATTGGTCATACTTTTTCATTTTTTGCAATTGGTGCCTTTTATGGCATTCCATCGTTCGTTTTATGCCTCATTAGTTCCTTGTTATTATTTAAGCCTAAAAAGTATTAAACTAAAAAGACATCAGCTATGATTTGCTGATGTCTTTTTGTTTTGTTTTATATTCTTTAATCAGAACGATTAAAGCAATAAATGCAGTAAAACTTCCGACTAAAAACGGTAATTTACTTCCATAGTCATATAAGAAACCAGCAAGTAAAGAACCGACAATCATCCCAAGAGATCTGGCCGAATTCTGGATTCCCATGATTTCGCCAGCATTGTCTTTTGCATGTTTTGAAATCATACTCTGATAAATCGGTTGTGCTAATGGTAAGACGATGAAGAAGATGATTAAGAATAATCCAACAATTATCAGATTAGAACTAAAGGCCCACATAAACAATGAGAAAGCAGTTAAGGCGATGACCACCATTAATGTTTTTAGTTCATCGTATTTAGCAGCCAGTTTTGGACTAATTAAGAAGTTAACTAAAATGGCACAAATGGGTGCGATACTTAAAACGAGTCCATTTAATTGAGTTGGAAGTTTTAAATCTGATTCAACAAAGTAACCGATTGTTGAATTATAAGACGTTGTGGTAATGTTCATAAAGGCAACCGTTATAATCAAGCTTCCAAGTGTTGATTTAAAATCAATCGATTTCTGGCTCAGTTTTAAGTGGTTAGTCGCAATAGAGGCTTTTCCTTCTTTTTTCGTTTCAATGGTTTCTTTTGTGAAAAGACCAAGTGCAATCGTTAATAAGATGCAGGCAATAAATTGGGCGATGAATGTGTACTTATAATTTGACGCTCCGATCCATCCTCCAATATTAGACCCGAGAGCGGCTCCCATTGCTGTTGTGGCAGCTAAGTAGGCCAGTGATTTAGCACGATTTTCTTTTGTTGAAAGATCGCTAATAGAGGCCATTATAACAGCGACGTAACTAACGCTTAAAATTCCCCCAAGAATCCTGAAGATTGAAATGACACCTGCTGTTTGGCTAAGTCCGAATCCAAGTTGTACGGTTCCATATCCTAAAACACCAAGCATCAAGAAGCGTTTACGCCCTTTGTAATCGGAAAGACTTCCCCAAATCGGTGAAAAAATATAGCTACCTAGAGACATCATGGCAAAAAATAATCCAAACATATATGACGGTAGCCCTAATTCATTAATAAGGCGAGGTGTGACGGGATGAGCAAAGTTAAAGACCGTCATGATTAACAAGTTAAAAATCAAAAATTTTCTTAATGATTGTTGTTCCATGTATCCTCCTAATTTTGAGACATTTAACTATCATTATATAAGACTTATCCTATGAATTCAAATGACACATTCTTTGTTTTTTTTCTGACATGAATAAAAACGTCGAATTCTTTTTTTTGATTAAAGTCATACGCTGAATCTAAATCACGTAAGCTACAATATAAAGAATTATTTTAAAATAATGAGACATCATGAATGAGGATTGTTATGTCGTAACGATAAAGATAACACATAAAAAAAGATCTAATAGCACATACGAAAGGGGGAAGTTGCTAAAGTTAATCACTTTGGCAATGAGGGAGATGTCGACTAGAAAAAGAAAGTATTATCGTAACTGGTATCAAGAATGGAAACTCGAAGAAGAATTAGAGGAAGGAAAACAGCTATATGAAAAACCACGAATAGACCCGACACAATATAAGGCGAATCATGATTTAAGCCGTCAGTACGCAGGGAATCGTCAAAATCATAAATCCTCAAATCAACACCTCAACTTATCGCTTTCAAATGATGGAATGGGAGCTGATGTTTTACGAGGTATATTAGTGGGGCTACCACTTGTCATTGTTTTAGTTACTATTTTGTATGCAAGTGGCGTGATTCCACAAGAAAAACTTCTTGGATTATTTGGAGTGAATTCAGTGAGTCCAATCACAACATATCTAACCGAGTATGACGAATTAATGTCAATGCATAATGAAGTGAATCAACAACTTACCTCACATTTAAAATTAAATGATTTTTCAGATAGCTATAAACAAGAACTTCAAACTATTCAGCAAAATATTGAAATTAAAACCACTGGTATCAGTGAAGGGGCAGATGAATCTTTTTCTAATTTAAATCGCCTATTATCTTATAAATTAGCTAGCTTAAATCAAATGGTAGAATTAGTCATAGCAAATGAAAGCATGACATCTGAAGTCAGCGATTATTATAGCCAATTTGTGACCGATCAAAATCAAGTGGGCACACAAATTACATCGGAACTGACATCATTGCTTGATCAGCAAAACATTAAGTACGTGAAACAAGTCAATGGAACCATTGAAATTAAATAAAAAAAAAGTCATTCAGTGAATAATTGAATGACTTTTTTTTGTTTAAACGGTTTCTTAATCGTTCATGATATAAAGGATACTTTCGGTTTAAACTGATACGATTCAAACGACAAAGTTAGATAATCGTTGCCACCAGTTCAGATTAATGATAAACTTAAAAATGGTATTTTGGGCCATCTTAAAAACGACGTTGTGAGTTTGAGTAAGATGGATAGAATAAAAGAGTAGTTTAAATCTAATTTTGTAATTAAATGTCATCTCAGTATTCGTTTAACTAAACGATCTACTTTAAGATAAGGAGAAATATATATGGATTATCAATTAATTGCAACAACCACATTTGGAATTGAAGCCGTAACAGCTCGCGAATTAAAACGATTAGGTTACGAAGATTTAAAATTAGAAAATGGTAAGGTTCATTTTGAAGGAGATGAAATGGACATCGCCATTACAAATACATGGTTACGTACAGCAGAACGTGTTTTAATCAAAGTAGCAGAATTTGAAGCGACAACATTCGAAGATTTATTTAATCAAACAGAAGCCATTGACTGGAGTCAATACATTCCAGTTAACGGGAAAATGCATGTTGTAGGGAAGTCGGTAAAATCAACTTTACACAGTGTACCTGACTGCCAATCAATCGTAAAAAAAGCCGTTGTTAAAAGTATGCAACGCGCGTATAACCAAGATTGGTTTACAGAAGATGGACCGGTTTATAAAATTGAAGTAGCATTACTTAAAGACGTTGTGACATTAACAATCGATACATCAGGAGCGGGACTACACAAACGTGGATATCGTGAATTCGCTGGAGAAGCTCCGTTAAAAGAAACATTAGCAGCAGCTTTAGTTTACTTATCACGTTGGAAACCAGAACGCTTACTGGTTGACCCATTCTGTGGATCGGGAACGATTTTAATTGAAGCAGCTTTAATTGGAAATAATATTGCACCTGGATTAAATCGTCAATTTGTTTGCGAAGATTGGCCATCAATGGATCCTGAAATTTTTGAACAAGTTCGTGACAGTGCTCGTAAAGCCATCAAGAATAACTCATTACGTATGTTTGGTTATGATATAGATGGACAAGTTTTACGTACGGCTCGTCAAAATGCTGAAAAAGCAGGAGTTGCTAAAGCAATTGAATTCCATCAATTAGACTTCCATAAATTCTCTTCTAATTATAAATACGCCTATATGATTACAAATCCTCCATATGGAGAACGTATCGGTGAAGAGGATGAAGTCTTCAAATTAAACAAAAAATTAGGAATCATGAAACGTAAATTAGATACTTGGGATTTCAATATCTTAACGTCGTTCTCTAAATTTGAAAAAGCATTTGGACGTGAAGCGGATAAAAACCGTAAATTATATAATGGACGTATCTTAACACGTTACTATCAATATTTTGATAATAACTTAAAACAAAAATATGGAGCAGTCGTATCTGAAACAGCTGTTTCAACAGAAGAATAATCATTAAAAGCTACTTTTTTAAGTAGCTTTTAAAATTTTTTTATAAAATATGAATAATTTTAAAAATAAAACCAACAATATTAATGATAGTTCCATCAGTTTTAATATTTAATAAATGACATGTATTAGATGAGATGTAACTAATTAATTAAAATGATTTTATTTTTGGAGGTTTTTTTAACATGGCAACAGGAACTGTAAAATGGTTTAATGCTGACAAAGGATACGGATTTATTACTGTTGATAACGGTGATGAAGTGTTTGCTCACTTCTCAGAAATTCAAAGTGATGGATTTAAAACATTAGAAGAAGGTCAAAAAGTTGAATTTGAAATTACTCAAGGAAACCGCGGACCACAAGCTTCTCATATCGTTAAACTATAAGCATTAACTTAAGAGACTATTAGACTTTCCTGATAGTCTCTTTTTTTATTTATTGCATGTCATTTTATAAATAAAAGAATCAATGGTACAATAAGAGAGGATAAGGAAGGTGCAAAATATGAAACACATTCATATCAAAGATTTAAAACCTCAATTAAATGAGATCAATTTAATAGATATTCGCGAGGCATTAGAATTTAAAACGTTACCTAAATTAGCGCAAGCCAGACATATCCCGATGCAAGAATTAGTGAGAGAACCCCATCAATATTTATCAAAAACAGAGTGCTATTATTTAATTTGTCGTTCAGGAGCTCGTACGGAGCAAGTGACAGCATACCTAAATTCTTTAGGATACGATGTCATCAATGTATTAGGTGGAATGTTAGAATATCGATAGGTTGGAGTTGTATTTTATGACAACTCTTTTTTTTATGAGCTAAACATAATCTCTCGTTATATTTAAGTGTTTATAAAAATAAGGTGTAATAAAAGGTAAAGGGGAGAATTTAATGGGGGCAGTGAAAACATGAATAAAATAATGAAAGTAATGATATACATAGGAGTAATCATTATTTTAATAGGGGGAGTTTGGATGTGTTTTGATTTGGGACAAGTATTCAAAAAAACAGCTTATACAGGAAATGAAATAGCTAAACATGTCATCATGATTAGTTTAGATGGTGTATATGAAGCGGATTTTGATAACTTAATGCAACGCCCTGTTTTTTTAGAGTTAATTAACAGGGGAGCCTATTCTAATCAAGTAACTACCGTCTATCCAACCTTAACTTATCCCATCCATACTTCAATCGTCACTGGAACGACTCCGGATAAACACGGAATTTATCATAATCACCAGCTACAGGTAGGAGTCCCAATCAAAAACCAAACGTGGTACTGGTATCAAGATGAAGTAAAAGTTCCTTCATTGTTTGATAAACTCGCACAACATCAATTTGTGACGGCTAGTATTTTATGGCCAGTCACAGGACGAGGAAATATCACTTATAATATTCCTGAAATTATTGCCTTAGCAGGAGAAAACCAAGCAACGAAATTATTAGAAAGTGGTACACCGATGTACTTGGTTAAGTCCTATTTGAAATATGGAAAAATCTTAGGAGATGGTACCCAACCTAAGTTAGATCAATTTTCAACCGCTGTAGCAGTTGATACGATAAAATCTAAGAAACCTAATTTGTTAGTGATACATCTTATTTCCGTTGATCATTTTCGGCATGATTTTGGTGTTGAATCTATTGAATCGGTGAAGGCATTTAATGTGTATGAGCAATCAGTGATGGAAATTGTAGAAGCAGTAAAGGAAGCGGGATATTATGATGATACAGTCTTTGTTTTGACAAGTGATCATGGGCAGATGGATGTTCATCAGAATGTTTATTTAAATAATGTGTTAAAAAGAGCGGGATATATCACTGAAACAGAAGATGGACTAGATTACAAAGCTTATGTTCAATCCCTTGGGTTAGGAGCTTATGTTTATATTAAAGACCACGATTCAGTTATCAAAAAAGAAGTGATGACGTTACTGCGATCTGTCATGCAAGATCCTACTTACGGTATTGAAACTATCTATACAGTTAATGACTTGAAGCGTCTTCATGCTTCATCAGATGTTGATATTGCAATTGAAGCCAAGGCGGGCTATCAATTTAAAGATGATTTAACCTCTAAAGATGTTAAATCAAATTTTACAAAAGGTAATCATGGCTACTCACCGCTTAAGGCAGGTTATAAAACTATTGTCATGATTTCAGGTGTCGGGATAAAAAATCAATTTGAGATGGGAAATATAAGCGTCATGGATATTGCTCCAACTATTGCTAGCATACTAGGATTAGATTTTTATGATTGTGATGGCAGGGTGTTGAATGAAATATTTGAAGAAGGGGAAAAAGAAAATGAGTGAGTTAGATATTATACGCATGATACAAAGTATACATAATGAAGTTTTAGATCAAGTGGTTCAGTTTATCACGATGTTAGGAGAAAGTGCCGTTATTTTGTCGGTGATTCTTTGTATTTACTGGGGCTATAATAAAAAGTTTGGTGAATACATAGGCTATTCTTATTTTACAAGTTGTTTGTTAAATAATTGGATTAAGAATATTTTTAAAGCAGAACGTCCGATTGGTAAAGAAGGGATTCGTTCTCTAAGAACTCAGACGGCAACAGGTTATTCATTTCCAAGCGGACATACGCAAGGAGCCTCTTCAACCTATTTTGCGATAGGAATATTCCTGAAGAAGCGCTCGATTAGATGGGGAAGTTTACTTCTTATATTATTAGTTGCGATTTCTAGACTCTACTTAGGTGTTCATTATCCGCGTGATGTAATAGTTGGATTACTGCTTGGAATTATAGTCGCAACGATTACGTATTATCTTTATGAAAGAACAGAAAATAAACAGTTCTTATATTTAGCGACTTTAATTGTTTTCATTCCTGGGATTTTTATGACTTCAATAGATTTTTCAAAATCAATAGGAACATTTATTGGATTTGCGCTCGGAACAACAATTGAAAAAAGGTATATTCAATTTCAAGAGAATACAACACTAGTGATTAAAATCTTAAGATGCTTAATTGGAATTCTTGTTATTTTAAGTCTTAAACATGTATTCAAAGAAATCCTAGGAGAGATTAGGAATGCAACTTTTATTATTTATAGCAGTATAAGTTTTATAGGATTTGGTATCTATCCCTTGTTTTTTAAGGGGAAAGGACAAGAGAAAAAGTAGCATCATTAGATGCTACTTTAAAATTCTTCAAAAAGTTTGAAAATAGGTTTGACAAAAAACGACAAACTTGATAATATATAGAAGTTCGTTTCAATAAAAGGTAATGAATTGAAAAACTTTTTTCAAAAAAGATTTGACAAGAAACGACAAACCTGGTATTATATAGAAGTTCGTTTCTGGTAAATAAAACGAACTAACAAAGAATTTTAAAAAGTATTTGACAAAAGAGATGTTGGTTGATAAAATAATCGAGTAACTTT
>NZ_AEXQ01000015.1:0-39613 GCF_000191865.1 Turicibacter sp. HGF1 | reverse complement strand
CATTTCTTTCAATGATCTTTACGTGAATTTTTATAGTTAGAATATATTATTATTTAGATATATTTTATTTTTAATGTTGTATTATTATTTTTTTTCTGATAATATAGTCAAGAGCCTTAAAAATAGATGCATAGCTCTCCACTAGTGGAGGGCTTATTTTTTTTATGTAGGAAATTGAGTACAGGAGGATTTTAATATGACAAAATATATATTTGTTACAGGAGGAGTTGTTTCATCTTTAGGAAAAGGAATTACGGCATCTTCTCTTGGGCGTTTATTAAAAAATAGAGGTTTAAAAGTTTTTATGCAAAAATTTGATCCGTATATTAATGTTGATCCAGGAACTATGAGTCCATACCAACATGGTGAAGTATTTGTAACGGATGATGGAGCGGAGACTGATTTAGATTTAGGTCATTATGAGCGTTTTATTGATGAAAATTTATCACAAAACTCAAATATTACTACAGGGCGTGTTTATTCAAACGTAATTGAAAAGGAGCGCCGTGGTGAGTATTTAGGAGCAACTGTGCAAGTAATTCCACATATTACTAATGAGATTAAGTCTAAGCTACTTGCTGCAGCACAGGATAGTGGTGCAGATGTTATTATTACTGAGATTGGTGGAACAGTTGGTGATATTGAATCTTTACCTTTTTTAGAGGCTATTAGACAAGCCCGTAAAGATTTTGGATATCATAATACTTTATATATTCATAATACTCTAGTACCTTTCTTAAAGGTTGCAGGTGAAATTAAAACTAAGCCAACGCAACATAGTGTAAAAGAATTATTATCTTTAGGAATTCAACCTGATGTGATTGTTTTACGTACAGAAGTTGATATTGAAGATCATGTTAAAGAGAAGATTTCTTCATTCTGTAATGTTCCTAAGGAAGCTGTTGTACAGTGTATTGATGCAGAAATTTTATATGAAGTGCCAATGCACTTAAAGGCTCAAGGGTTAGATGATTATGTTTGTAAACATTTCGGAATCGAGGCTCCAGAGGCTGATATGTCTGAATGGGAAGAGTTAATTAATGTTGTGCGTTATTTAGAAGGCGATGTAAATATCGCGTTAGTTGGTAAATATGTAGCATTGCCAGATGCTTATTTATCAGTGGTTGAGGCGTTAAAACATGCCGGATATCATTATGGTAAGAAGGTTAAGATTAAATGGGTAGATTCTGAGAAAGTGACTGAGGAGTCTGTTGCTGAAATCTTTGCTGATGTTGATGGTATTTTAGTTCCTGGTGGATTTGGAAATCGTGGTGTTGAAGGTAAGATTTTAGCATGTCAGTTTGCTCGTGAAAATAATGTACCTTATTTTGGAATTTGTTTAGGGATGCAAATTGCTGCAATTGAGTATGCTCGTCATGTTGCTAAATTAGAAGGAGCTAATTCGACTGAGTTTGATGAGAAAGCTGCTTATGCATTATTTGATTATTTACCAGATCAATATGAAGGAATTGAAATGGGAGGTACTTTACGTTTAGGGTTATATGATTGTAGAGTAACTGAAGGGACTAAGGCATTTGAGGCTTATCAGTCTGTAAATGTTAAGGAGCGTCACCGTCATCGTTATGAGTTTAATAATCAGTATAAGGCTATTTTAGAGGATGCTGGGTTAGTGTTCTCTGGTATTAATCCTCAAACTGGGTTAGTTGAGATTATTGAGATTCCTGAACATCGTTGGTTTGTTGCTGGACAATTCCATCCGGAATTCTTATCTCGTCCTCAACGTCCACAACCTTTATTCCGTGAGTTTATTAATGCGGCAATTACTTATAGTAATGAACAAAAATAGGTGATATGATGTCTGAGTTTAGCATTAAACCCAATGTAGTTAGTATTGCTAGATCGAAAAGAAAGTTTATTTATTTTGGAATTTTACTTTTAATTGTTAATTTTTATTTTGTTGCTCAGTATGTAAGGTTGATGTTAGATGAGCAGTCTTTTGGATATTATTTATTTGTTCTTGCGTTAGTAAATTTACCTATCTTTGTGGTATCTATTGTTTTGCTATTAGTTCCTACGATGCATAAGCATTATTATTGTGGGGTTTCTTATGTGTTTAAGGAGAATGCTCTAGTTATTCCAAATTGTGTGATTAATAGTTCTGATATTAGTGCTTTTGAGGATGTTGAATTTATTAGAGGTTTTTATAGGTTTTATATTTATTCTTTGGATAAATGCTATGATTTACATGGCATTTGTGAAGAAGATTTAGTGAAAATTAAAGAGTGGTTGGAAAAAAAGAAGGGATAATACCTTCTTTTTTTCATTAGGTCTTGTTGTACTGTATGGAAAATTTTATAATATAATTAAAACGTATTCATAATAGGGGTTATGAGATGAAGAAGGTTATTGTTTTATTTGTTTTGTTATTCTTGGGTTGTATGGATGTTCTAGCAACTGATGTGGTAACATCAGTGAGTTTGTCTGAAAATGAAGAAATTTGGTTGGAAAATTCTACTCAAATTAAATATATTATAGGATATCCAGCTTCGATTACACCTTTGAATTATTCGTATTTTTCTAGTTCTTTAAAGGGTGTGGTGACTGATATTTCCCAGGAATTTAATGTAGCCACGGATAAGTATTTGTATTCGGTACCTGTGACTGAGGTGAAGCAGAATAGGGATGTTATTGATTTTGGAATTGTGGATGTGATGATTTCGGGTAGGTTAGATGATTACGGGAATTTATTTTATAGTAGTCCGATTCATGAGTTTGAGTATACTTTTTTTGTAAATTCATCTAGTGATATAAAGAGTTTAGACGAAATAACGGGGAAAAGGGTCGGGGTTGTTTATAATGATTCTAATATTGGAAAGTATTTAGATTCCTTTGTGGAGTATCCGAATTATATTAGATTGTATGAGGCGCTTGATATGGGTGAGGTTGATTGTATTTTTGTGCCAGGTGATTTGTTTATGTATCAGAGTGCAGTGAATGAGTTGCGTGAGGTGAAGGTGTCTGAGTATAGTGGTTCAGCTTGGTATTTTGTTTCGGATAAACGCAATTTAATTTCGATTTTGAATAAGGTCATGGCACGAATGCAGACGGTTGAGGAGTATGCGGATACATTTATGAATCATCAAAATTCACTGAATAGTAAGTTGTATGATATTGATAAGAAGACGCATGAGTGGTTGTTTTATGATAAGCCTATGATGCGAGTTGGTGTTTATGATGTAGCTCCGTTTATGTATCAAAATGGTGAGTCTGTTGGTGGTTTGCTTGATTATATTGTGAAGCAGATCAAGACGAATTTTGGTATGGAGTTTGAGTTTGTTTTTGGTGAGTATGAGGAGTTAAAGGGTTTATATGATAGTGGTGAGATTGATATTTTACCCGTTTTTAATTTTGATTTTGTTAGTGATGGATATGATGTTTATCAAGGACAGCTTAATGCATATGCGAATTACGATCAGTTGTTGATTCACGATGAAATTAGTAAGAATAGCTCTGTTAAGATTGGGAGTATTTTAGGTCCGATTGTTTATAGTCAGGGTTTTTTGAATTTTAATCATTTAAATTCAAGGGGATTTGTCATTGATAGTACGCTTACTCATTTAATTGAGTCGTTGGATCATGAGATTCAATATTTGGTGATGGATCCTGTTTATTTGGATTATTTTGAGCAGTATGAGTTGTATCAAAAAGGGAAAATGGGCAAATATACGTTTTCTTTATTAGTGCAGGATGATCCATTTTATAAGAATTTATTTGATGCGATTAGCAAGCGCGATTTTTTAGATGATAAGTATTCAACTTTGTTAGCGACTGAGATGTATTTGTATGAGATGTCAAAGCTTCGTGATAACCTTTATTCGATGCAGCAACAACGGCTTCTTTTATTGGGGGTTTTTATTGTAACGATGGGTGTTATTGGTGTGTTATATCGTCAAAGGTATATGGATAAGAAGACGGAGTATTTGAAGTATACAGATTATGCAACAGGTCTTTTAAATCGAGTGGGATATGAAAATGAGATGAATAAGGTTTTGAAGAGGCGTCAACACTTTGCTTTTATCATTTTTGATATTGATTATTTTAAATCGATTAATGATACGTATGGCCATTTGATTGGAGACAAGGTAATTGAGCATGTGGCCTATACGATTAAGAGTTGTACAAGAAAAGGTGATATTATTTGTCGATTAGGTGGAGATGAGTTTGTACTTTGTCTGATGATGGATGATATTGCTAAGGTTTGTACGGTTTTAGAGGCTATTCAAGAGGAGATGTTTGATTATAGTGAGGATTTAAAGGTTACAGCTTCAATTGGTGGTACAATATATGAAGGTCAGGATTGTGGGATGGAGATGTTATATCATGAGGCAGACCAGGCTCTTTATAAAAGTAAGAAGAATGGTCGCAATCAATTTAATATTTTTTCAAAGTAGGGGTTGTGTTGATAGAGTTTTTTGGTATAATGTAAATGTTAAATCCTATTTTCAAAGGTGACTTAAAAATGAAGATGACTAATTTGGAAACTAAATTGATAAATTTAATATATATTTTAAACGTATAGCACTCTATGTTCGCATAGAGTGCTTTTTGTTTGGTATATACCAGATTAGTTAGAAGGAGAGCTGAGAAATTGATGAGTAAGTATGATGTGGTTATTGTTGGTGCAGGGCCTGCAGGAATTTTTGCAGCGTATGAGTTATCTAAGAAAAATGAAAATTTAAAAGTAGCATTAGTCGATAAAGGATTAGATATTTACAAGAGAAGATGTCCAATTCTTGAACATAAAATTAAGAAATGTCCAGTGATTAAGGATCATGTGGGATGTATGCCAGCTTGTTCAATTACGAATGGGTTTGGTGGAGCAGGTGCTTATTCAGATGGAAAGTTTAATATTACACATGAGTTTGGTGGATGGATGACAGATTATTTATCAAATTCAGTGGTTGAAGATTTAATTGATTATGTGGATGGAATTAACTTAGAGCATGGGGCAACGACTGATATTACGGATCCAACGACTGATAAAGTACGTGAGATTGAGAAGCGTGGTTATGCAGTTGGACTGAAGCTATTACGTGCGAAGGTTCGTCATTTAGGAACTGAACAAAACTTAGAAATTTTAAAGAGTATTTATGAGGAATTGAAGGATCGCGTAGATTATCACTTCAAGACCGAAGTTAAAGAGGTTTTAACTGAGGATGGGGAAGTAAAAGGTGTGTTATTAGCCAATGGTGAAGTGATGGAAACGAAATATGTTTTCCTAGCCCCTGGTCGTGATGGATCTGTGTGGTTAAAAGATGTGATGAATAGTCAAGGAATTCCGATGAAGAATTTACAGGTGGATATTGGGGTTCGTGTTGAGACATCTGATATTGTTATGCAAGAGATTAATGAGCATTTGTATGAAGGAAAGTTTATGTATCGTACGAGTGTTGGAACGGTAGTTCGTACGTTCTGTTCAAATCCTTCAGGACATGTTGTAGTTGAAAATCATTCGGGAACGATGTTGGCAAATGGACATGCGTATAAGGATCCAAAGCTTGGAAGTAAGAATACGAACTTTGCTTTATTAGTATCACATACGTTTGAAGAGCCGTTTGATCAACCAAATGAGTTTGCACATGAGGTATCTCATTTAGCAAATAAATTGTCAAATGGATCGATTATTGTTCAAAAATATGGTGATATTTTAAGAGGGCGTCGTACGACTGAGAAACGTTTGAAAGAAGGATTTGTTGATCCAACGTTAAAAGAAGCTGTACCAGGTGACTTAGGATTAGTTCTTCCATATAACACAATGAAGTCATTGATTGAGATGACTGAGGCGTTAGATCATGTAACACCAGGGATTGCATCAGAACATACGTTATTCTACGGAGTAGAGGCAAAGTTCTACTCAGCACGTCCTGAGATTAATGATAAATTTGAAACAAAGGTTAAAGGATTATTCGTTGGTGGAGATGGCGCTGGTGTAACGCGTGGTCTTGCACAAGCTGGAGCAAGTGGTGTTTGGGTAGCTCGTCAAATTTTAGAACGTTATTAATTGAAAGGTGGATATTAAAATGACAAAGACAGTAGTAGTTGTAGGAACTCAATGGGGAGATGAAGGTAAAGGAAAGATTACAGATTATTTAGCACAACGTGCTGATATTGTAGCTCGTTATCAAGGTGGTAATAATGCAGGACATACGATTGAATTTAACGGACAACAGTTTAAGTTACGTTTAATTCCTTCTGGAATTTTTAGTGCTGAGAAAGTTATTTTAGGAAATGGGATGGTTATTAATCCTGAGGCATTACTTGAAGAAATCGCGTATCTAAATGAAGGTGGAGTTTCAACTAATCATATTCGTATTTCTAATAGAGCACATGTGATTTTCCCTTATCATATTGAGTTAGATGGTCTTCAAGAAGAGTTAAAAGGTGATCGTAAGGTTGGAACAACGAAGCGTGGAATCGGACCTTGCTATACAGATAAGTATGCACGTTGTGGAATTCGTATTGGAGATTTAATGGATAAGGAGTTATTTGCTGAACTTTTACTTGAGCAAGTAACGGCTAAGAATGAGATTTTAGCGAAGTACGGTAAGCCAACATTCTCATTTGAAGAGATTTATACAAAATATTGTGAGTATGCTGAGGTTATTCGTCCTTATGTGACAGATACTTCTTATGAGTTAGATGAGGCGTTAACTGAAGGTAAAAAAGTTTTATTTGAAGGGGCTCAAGGGGTTATGCTTGATGTGGATCATGGAACTTATCCATTTGTTACGTCTTCAAACCCATCAGCTGGAGCAGTTACAACTGGTTTAGGAGTTGGACCTACTAAGATTGATGAAGTTATTGGGGTTGTTAAGGCTTATTCAACTCGTGTTGGAGAAGGTGCATTCCCATCTGAGTTACATTGTGAGATTGGAGCACGTATTCGTGAAATCGGACGTGAGTATGGAACGGTAACTGGTCGTCCTCGTCGTATTGGATGGTTTGATAGTGTAGTTGTTTCTCATACTCGTCGTGTAAGTGGATTAACTGGAATCTCAGTTAACTTATTAGATGTTTTATCAGGTTTAGATACATTAAAAATTTGTACGGCTTATGAGTTAGATGGACAAGTAATCAAATATGTTCCATCAACAATTCGTGAGTTTGAACGCTGTGTACCAGTTTATGAAGAGATGCCAGGATGGCAAGAAGATATTACTGGAGTAACATCATTTGAAGAGTTACCAGTAGCAGCTCAAAATTATTTACGACGTATTGAAGAATTAGTTGGAGCACCAATTGCAATCTTCAGTGTTGGTCCAGACCGTGAACAAACAATCTTAATGAAAGAATTATTAGTCTAACTCGGTGCTTTGCATCATTAGTTAGACTATATGTCGCAATAAGCGGCGATATCTAGTTAAGTGATAGCAACGAAAGTTGCGAGTAATTAGGGATATGGTTAGAGTTAGAAGTTTGAAGGCATATTCGTTCTAGACATCGCAACAAGCGGTGATATCCTTTCAAGTGATAATTCGTAGCGGGAATTTAGTTATTCGTGGGGAAGCGAATAATTGATGGTACCGGATTATCAGTAATATGTGAGAAATAGAAAATCAAAGTGGGGACTTTTGATATATGAGAAGCAACGTCGTTTTTGAGACGTTGCTTTTTTTTGGAAATATTGTACAATGGTAGTACATGAAAGTTATAGAAGGGATGAATACGTGGATGAATAAGTGGTATTATATTATTTTTATTGTTTGTCTTTATTTTTTTAATGAGGCTTTCAATCAGTATATTGTGATGCATGGTTTGATTCAAGGATTGATTGTGGGGTTAGTTATTGCGTTTTTATGTAAGTTCATTTTTAATATGGTGACGAAGACGATTGTATTTGTGGCGGTTGTTTGTGCATTAATTGCATTTTTAGTTTCGGCAGGTTATATTGAGTTACCAATGGGACTTCAGGAGTTATTTAATTTTGGGATGTTGTTTACTTTGAAATAATTGGTTTTTACATATATTTCACATTTTTTTCAAATATAAGAGGGAGTTTTAAGTTATAATAAATTTAGATATTACTAGATTATATAAGGAGTAATAGTCATGAAGAAGATTTTAATTGCTTTAGTTGCAGTTGTTATTATAGCAGTTGGCGTTAATATGTTTTTTCCTAGTGTCAATTCGATTACTGATTTTAAACATATTAATTATACAGAGGCCTTTGATCAGAAGGATTCTGAGTATTATGTGTACTTTTATCAGGAGACTTGTGGTTTATGTCAGCAGTTTGGTCCTGAACTAGTAGCAGCTCATAATGATGAGAATGTTCCTGTTTATGTGGTTGATATGGCAGCTGATGAAAACTTAGATGCTTGGTATGATTGGGAGGCCCATGATTTAGATTATACAAAAGTCATTGGTAAGATGGAAAATGGTGTTGAAGTTTTAAATGAGGGTGAGAGTCGTGCTCTTTATCCTTCAAATGAAGGATGGACGATTTCAACTAATCAAAGTAATGAGATTGTAGCATATAATAGTCATGCTAATAATAATGTGACTCCACAATCTGCACAACAACTTGAGATTTCAGGAACACCAACTTTATTAAAAGTTAAAGATGGTCAGTTTGCAGGATATGGAGAAGGTATCACTGAAGATCGTGCCTTACTAGCAACTTATGGACAATAAAAGATAAAAATCTTGCTTTATTGAAGCAAGATTTTTTAAAAGGTTAATACTATAATGAGGTGAAATAGATGAAACACGTATTCGTAATTGATGATGATGCAAATATTAGACAATTAATTTTAAGATATTTAGAGAAGGAAGGATATAAGGTAACAGCTTTTGAGAATGCTGAGCATGTTTTTGAGGCATTTAATATGCTACAACCCGATGCACTCGTACTTGATATTATGATGCCAGGTACGATGGATGGGCTTGATTTATGTAAGAAGATTCGTACTGTAAGCCAAGTTCCAATTATTTTCGTTTCGGCAAAAGATGAGGCGGTGGATCGTATTATTGGTCTTGAGCTTGGAGCAGATGATTATTTATCGAAACCTTTTAGCCCACGTGAGTTATTAGTGCGTTTAAAAATTATTTTTAGACGTATTGAACCGGTGATGGTGAGTGACCACGAGACGACGACTTATCAAATTAAGGATTTAAAGATTGATGACTCTAAACGTGTTTGTTCAGTTAAGGATAAGGAGTTATCTTTAACGAATAATGAGTATATGTTGTTAGCTTATTTAGTTAAAAATAAGAATATTTCGTTTACTCGTGAGAATTTAATTCAGAATATTTGGGGTTATGACTATGTCGGAGAATCTCGAATGATTGATGATTTAGTTAAACGTTTAAGAAAGAAATTAAAGTCTTTCGATGCACAAGTTGAAATTACAACGGTTTGGGGTTATGGATATCGCATTGATGATAATTTTTAGGAGATAGCTTATGAGACTTGATCGAAAGTTGTTTTGGAGTTATATCATTATTATTTTGATTGCGATTATGACATCATTTACGTTGTTTACGGTGTCATCGAATCAATTTTTGACGTATCGAATTACATATGATATGGAGAAAGAGTTAGATGTTATTGCAAAGAATTTAAAGGATAATGAATCTCCATATTGGCCGATAGGTGGATTGATTCGTAATAATTTAATGAAGCTTGTTCAATCGAATATCATTATTATTCAAAATGATTCTTTGACTTATTGGGATAATGATGAGGTGATTCAAGATTTAAATGCACATGAAGGTGATGTTAATTATTTAAATCGTAATTATGTCACAGTTTCTGGTGAGGTTAATGTTGGGCCTTATTCTTATGATATTATTTTGTTAAGTGAGAAGAGTATGATTACGGCACTTAATCAAATGAATTTAAGTATTTTATTTATTACGTCTTTAGTGAGTATGTTGATTGCTGGATTCTTTGGGATCTATGTTCAGAATAATATTTCAAGACCGATTCATTTGTTAAGAAATAAAGTTCGCGGATTTCAGGAGAGTCTTGAAGCACCTGAGGTGACAATTTTTACGGGTGATGAGATTCAAGAGCTTGATGAAGATTTAGTTCATATGGCGGAATCGATTGTTAAAAATGATCGAAAACGTAAGGCGTTCTTTGAGAATACATCGCATGAGTTAAAGACGCCTCTGATGAATATTAAAGGGTATGCTGAAGGACTAAAGGATGGAATTTTCTCGATTGATGAGGCCGCTGAAGTCATTCAACAAGAGAGTGATGCACTTCGAACTCTCGTTGAGTCTATTTTATATTTATCGAAGCTTGAGGATGCAACACATGATCGTTATCAGTTTCAGCTTGTTGATGTGAATGCTTTTTTAGATGGTTTTCATCAGAAGATGTCGAGTATTGTGGCGGATAAGAATCTTCAGTTTTCATTGGAGCTAGATAAGCCGGTTGAAGTTAAGATTGATGATGATAAGATGATTCGTGCTTTATCTAATATTATTACGAATGCGATTCGCTATGCGAAATCGAAGATTGTGATTGAAACTATTGTTGAGGGTTCTACGATTGAGATTCGTTTGTTTAATGATGGGCCTCAAATTGATCAGAAAGATTTACCTTATTTATTTGATCGATTTTATAAGGGGGATCAAGGTCAGTCAGGACTTGGGCTTGCCATTGTTAAAACGATTATTTTAGCTCATAACGGGACAGTTGAGGCTTTAAATGTCGAAAATGGTGTTTGTATGAGTGTTAAGTTACCATGTATAGTACCTCCACAAAAGAAAAAAACACATGAACATAAGAAGGGCTAAATCGTATTTGATTTAGCTCTTTTTTATTAAATTATGAAAGAAAAAATTTATCTTTCATTGTGACTTTGGAAAAATTCAGTTAAAATAAAAGGGTAAGTAGAAAAGGAGAGGTGCGGCATATGATCGAACGTTATTCACGCCCTGAAATGGCGGCTATTTGGACAGAACAAAATAAATTTGAGTCTTATTTAAAAGTTGAGATTTTAGCATGTGAAGCTTGGGCTCATTTAGGACACATTCCAATGGAGGATGTTGAAAAGCTATGGAAAAATGCTTCATTTGATTTAAATCGTATTTATGAAATTGAACAAGAAACTCGTCATGATGTTGTAGCTTTTACACGTGCGGTGAGTGAAACTTGTGGTGAAGAAAAAAAATGGGTACACTATGGCTTAACATCAACTGATGTTGTTGATACTGCAAACGGATATTTATTAAAACAAGCAAATGATATTTTAAGAGCAGATATTCAACGTTTTATTGATGTTTTAGCAGAGAAAGCTAAAAAATATAAACATACTGTGCAAATGGGACGTACTCACGGTGTTCATGCTGAGATTACGACGTTTGGTTTAAAATTAGCATTATGGTATGAAGAGATGAAACGTAACCAGGCTCGTTTTGAACAAGCGGCTCGTGAAGTTGAAGCGGGTAAAATTTCAGGGGCAGTTGGAACTCATGCGAATATTCCTTTCTTCGTACAAGATTATACGTGCGAAAAGTTAGGAATACAGTCAGCAAAAATTTCTACTCAAACTCTTCAACGTGATCGTCACGCTGCTTATATGTCTGCGATTGCATTAGTGGGAGCTTCTATTGAGAAAATGGGAGTTGAAATCCGTCATTTGCAACGTACGGAGGTTCGTGAAGCAGAAGAGTTCTTCCGCAAAGGACAAAAAGGATCTTCAGCAATGCCACATAAACGTAACCCAATTGGTTCAGAAAATATGGCTGGATGTGCTCGTGTGTTACGCGGATACATGGTAACAGCTTATGAAAATATTCCACTTTGGCACGAACGTGATATTTCACATTCATCTGCTGAACGTATTATTTTACCAGATGCAACGATGTTACTTGATTATATGTTAAATCGTTTTACAAATATTATTGATAACTTAACTGTTTATGAAGAAAATATGTTAGAAAACATTAATAAAACTCACGGAGTTATTTTCTCTCAACGTGTAATGTTAAAACTAATCGAAAAAGGATTTGCTCGTGAAAAAGCATATGACTTAGTACAACCTAAAGCGATGCAAGCATGGGAAGAACGACAATCATTCCGTACATTACTTGAGGCTGATGAAACAGTATGCCAGTATTTAGACGCGGCAGACTTAGACGACTGCTTCGACCACACATACCACCTAAAATCAGTAGACGGAATCTTTGAACGATTAGGATTATAATATAAAAGGGTGAATCGAGCGTTTAAAAGCTCGTAAAAGTCGTAGCAAATGCTTTTGCCTCAAGAATTGAGGCAAAGGTCGTTTGGACTTTATAGAGATTTTGCTCGAAACTAGATTACATAAAAGGCTGAGATGAACGTTTAACTCCGAACAAAAGTGCTTAACCACCAAAGTGCTTGAAAAGCACAAGTGGGGTAAAACTTTATGGAGGAGTTGTTCATCGAGGCTAGATTTATTATAAGGTAAAGAGAGGTGTTTAACACACGAAGAAAGTGATGAGAGTCCGATGTGTCGATAAACACGGGTGATTATCGAACTTTACCAGTGTTTTGCATCTCGCAGCTGGATTGTAATCTGACGCAAAATTATAGTTTTTCTCTTAACTGAAATGACTAAAATTCTAGATTTTAATTGCTTAAAAATTAGTCAATCATCTGTTGTTTGAATTTTATAACATCTTTATCTGATACCTTATAAAAAAAGTTCGGCCAAAACTTTTCTATGAGGAAAAATTGAATTGTGGATAACTTTTTGTGTTAAATGTGTAGGTAACAACTAGGATAAATGAGGAATCCTAGTTGTTACCTTTGTTTTAATTTGACATTGTGAAAGTATTTTGCTATGATTATTTTGAGATCAGTAATGGAGTGGCGTGATTCGGCAGCCCACTATATAAAAAAAATAAAGAGTCGAAAAAAAAGATGTGTTTGTTGCATCTTTTTTATTTTTGTCGAATAATCTTTTTTTGATTGAGCATATTATAATTAGGAGTCAAAGTGGCCTATATCGACTAACCCACTGTAATAATTATGTCGATCGTAGAGTGGCGTCTAGATAGCCCACTATAAATAGAAATATCTAAAAGGTTTGACAAGTGTGTCGGACTTCTTGGCTCTGAACGGTTATGAAAGTGACTTATTATAGAAGAGTGCTTCTATGATAGGTCATTTTCTTTTATTTTAAGTATAGTTTTTTGGTTAATTGGAGATATTATAAATGTGGAGTCAAAGTGGTCTTCCTAATCTTCCCACTGTAATAAACAAGATTAGCTTTGGCGTGGCGCATCAGATAGCCCACTGTAAAAAAGTAAGTATCTGAATAAGATATTTGTATCTTATCGACTTCACATCGGGTGTCTTGTTATAGAAAAGTATTTCTATGATAAGACACTTTTTATTTGATTAGAGTATAATATTTAAATTTTTGAAGACACTATGATTGTGGAGTTGAAGTGGTGTTGTCGATAATCCCACTCTAATAATAAGAATCGACCGTTGCGTGGCGTTTGTGGATTTACCACGATAAACAGCTAAAATCTGAAAAAGTTTTTTGATGACAGTTATTAAACTTTTAAACTCCCAAAATAAAATGACTTGTTATAGAAAGTAAATTCTATGGCAAGTCATTTTTTATTAGATCCACGTTTTCTTAATTTCTATAAATAGCTCAAAAAGTAGATGATTTGAACCTGACATAAAATATAGGTTATTATAGGTTATAGTGAAGGTAGTAGAAGGTGAGGATTAATAGATGTCTGGAAAAATAGTATTAAATTTAGCCATTAGTTTAGATGGATACATTGCAGATGAAAATGGTGGTTTTGAATGGATTGTTGGGGATGGAAACTCTGCACTCAATACTGATTTAAAATGGGATTATAAGAAGTTTTTAGAAGAGATTGATATCGTCGTTATGGGAAAAAATTGTTATAATCAAGGATTTCATAAAGATTTTAAAGATAAACCTATCTATGTTGCCACTTCGCAAGATATAACGGATTATGATTATTATCATTTTATAAATGGAGATGTATGTACGCCGATTGTAAATTTAAGAAATGAAGGTAAAAATATCTTCTTATTCGGTGGAGGAGTTTTGGTTGATCATTTTTTAAAAGCCGATATCATAGATGAGTATATAATAGGGATTATTCCAACTATTTTAGGTAAAGGAAGACCTTTGTTTCTTGGAAATAATCCTAAGATAGACTTAAGTTTGCAATACTATACTGTTGAAGATGGCATCGTTATTATGAAATATTCTAAGAGAGAGAAGTAAAAACTGAGTTAACTAAGGTATAAAAAAAGTAGATGTGGATAACATAATAGTGTGAGGTCAAAAGTGGTCTTCGCTTACTTTCCCACATCAAAAAGAAGATGAGCCTCCGCGTGGTGAATCAGATGCTCCACTGTAAAAAAATAATAGTCTGAATAAGATAATTATATCTTATCGACTTCACATCTAAGTGTCTTGTTGTAGAAAAGTGTTTCTACTATAAGGCACTTTTTTTATCTTTTTAAATCATTAATAATGGTCATGCTACGGTAAGTAGCGGTTATGTTATATTATTTTGTTAGCCATTTTATATTTAGCATAGTATGATGTGTTCATTATTTAGACAGGAGGTAAGATGACGATGACATTAGGAGAAAAAATAAAAAAATATCGCCAAGCGAGAGGATTATCACAGGAACAATTATCTGAAAAATTAAGTGTTTCAAGACAAGCAGTTACGAAGTGGGAGTCTGATAAAGGAATACCGGATATTCATAATTTGCAGGCAATCGCAAAATTATTTAATGTGAGCTTAGATTCTTTGTTAGCTATGGATGAGAAAATTGGTTCAATTGTTCTAAAGGAAGAGATTGATATTGAGAAGTACAAAAAAACAGGAAAAGCTCGTTCTAAATATGACATCAGTTTCAGTTTTGGGATGCAAAAAATTAAATTACATCAGTTTTAGCAGTCAAAATCACTTTGAAAATTGCTAAGATAAATTTGGATAATTAATGATGCATTTCTCTGATTAAATTATCATTGTATTCAACATAAAAAAAGCAGGAAAATCGCACCTGCTTTTTTTATGTTGAACTCCTTTATTAAATAGAAATCAACTAAAGAAAATATGACTATTAATTCAAAAAATTAGTGATATTAGGAATTTATCTTATATGAAAATATTACATTTAACGATTTTGCTGTCCATGCATTCTAAACAATGCTTCCATTTCTTTAGGACTTTCTTTCATTCCACGAAGTACCCATTCGTTTGTTAGTCCCCAAAGCCCGCCAGACGTAAATGCTGTTTGATAAGTGTTATGAAGTTCTCCCGTGAGGCTTTGTTTTCCACAAATAAAGATATGCTCCATTAATAGATGAGATAGATTGGCCTTATAAAGAAGTTCAATCACTTCTTTCATATCAAGAAAGTGTTGAAATGTCTCTTCAATGACATGAGGGTGTAAATTCGCCATATATTCATCCCACCATTTTTTTGTTTGCTCGGTCATGTGCTGACGAATAATATCCTCGATTGATTGGTAATTACGATAAAAGGAGTTTCGGCTGACACCTGCTGCATTCACAATTTCAGATACGGTGATTTCTGGATAATCTTTCTTTTTCATTAAATTAAATAGCGCTGTGGTGATGCAGTTACGAACAAATAGATTAGCTGGGTGTTTTCGTTTCATAAGATTCCTCCTTAGAGCCTATATTGTAACAAATGTACCACAGATTAGATTGTAGTTCAATCTGCTATAATCTATGTAGGCAATAACTGGAGCAATTTAAGTAAATTTGTACCAGTGTGGGTCGAAGGGATTGAACGTACTAATTACAAATGATACACTTGTTGCAGTGTAGGACAAATGTACCATATTGTCAATTTATTATGTCTCATGATAACGGGGGCATTTAATCATTAACAGGAGGGGATATATCATGAGTATAAAAGCACATCTCATTATTCTAATCATCATTATTCTTATTGCAGCAGTTCTTGGGCGCCTGGCAATAAGATTATTTTTAAACCTTTTACTTGGTGGTACACTGTTCGGAGGTAATTTCCTGTGAAACAGAAAAAAGGAAGGAGGAAGTATAAAGTGTTATGGGGATTTATTTATGTAGGAGCATTCATAGTTACTTTTATTATTTCAGCAATTATTAAACTTACCTACAATCCATTGGCGAAAGATTATCGGGTAGATTGGGATGATTCAGTTGGGAAGGTGTATACTGATATTTCATACGGTAAGGGAGAAGCTAATAAATTTGATTTGTATGTTCCAGCAGACAATACAAAAGAAACTTATGGTTTGGTAGTGTATCTGCATGCAGGTGGATTTACGAGTGGTGACAAGAGTGGTGATACTGAAATATTGAAATGGCTTTGCTCTAAGGGCTATGTTACCGCAGGTATCAATTACACTCTGCGAACAGATGAGAACGATGCATCTGTTTACTCACAATCAATAGAAATTAAAGAGGCGATGCCTTTTGTTGTAGAAGAAGCAGAAAAACTCGGTTATAAACTGGATAGAATGGCTATAGCTGGTGGTAGTGCAGGTGGTACACTGGCACTTCTTTACGCTTATCGTGATGCGGAAACTTCGCCCGTTCCTGTGAAAATGGTTTTTGAAATGGTAGGGCCTGCAAGTTTCCATCACGAGGATTGGACAAGTTATGGTCTGGATAAAAGTCCAGAAGCAGCCGCAGTACTTTTCAGTGTTATGTCTGGTAATGAAATTACAACAGAAATGATTGAAGCAAATGACTATGCAGAAGAAATAAAGGGGATTTCCGCAGATATGTGGGTCAATGAGAATACTGTTCCAACGCTAATTGCTTACGGTAAGTATGATAAAATATGCCCATTTGAAACGGTAAAGCATTTAATTAATGCATTGAAAGAAAATCAGGTTCCTCACGATTTTATCGAATTTCCACACTCAGGCCATGGTCTTCAAAATGACAATAAACAATATAAATTGTATATGGATAAGCTTAATGAGTATTTGGAAAAATACTTAACTAATTAAGTCGGAGGTATGATGAAAATTTTAATTGGAATTTTGTTAGGCATAATTGCTATTGTTGGCGTATTTTTACTTCTTCTTTTATTAGGAATAGGGTTAATGTCTTATCGGAATCGTCGTTATTGGAATTTTGTCAAAACAAGCCAACCAATCGAAGAAAAATATACCGCATTAGGAAAATATGACGTTTCTTGCACAGAATTTAAAACAGAAACTGATACGTGCAAGAAATATGGGATTTAGTATCCGTCTGAAATGAAAGAAGATTCATCTACTTATCCTCTCGTTATCATGGTAAATGGAACGGGAATTACGGCTTCAAAATATAAATCTGTTTTTAAGCATCTGGCTTCATGGGGGTTTATAGTTGTAGGGAATGAAGATGAAAATTCCAGAACAGGGGCTTCAACATCTGCAACCCTTGACTTTATGTTGAATTTAAATAAAGATAGCAATAGTGATTTTTATGGTAAAATTGATGTTAACAACATTGGTGTTAGTGGACACTCACAAGGGGTTATCCTCAAAATCATTATTTTTTTAATAGTTTTTACAAGTAGTTTTTCACATTAAATTACGATAGATTTTACACTGATTTTTACAACCATAAAAATAATGATTTTTCTGATTAGAAACAACTAAAAATATTGATATTACAAACAAAAAAGCAGCCATTGTAAAAATGACTGCTTTTTTGTTTGTAAAAAATGATGTAATTTAGTTTATTGCATCCCAAAACTGAAACTGATGTAAATATGATATGGTGGTAAAAGAAAAGTATCCAAAGGCAATGGTTATTTATCCACTTATACGAAGAAAAAAATTAAATAAGATGGAAGCTATGATTGATTTTTTAACGGAACCTGGCGTTTTAGAAATGGTGGATTCGTTAAATGATATGAGTGCCTACTATTTAGTGGAGCAGAATGGTCAACAATTTTTAGTCAATGTTACGAAGACCTATATTGAAGGACGCAGATTAAAACAGAAATTTGAAGGAAAGAAATGTGTTATTGAAAAGAATATATTTATAAAACCTAATTATACATTATAAAAAGTGTCTGAATTGTCAGATACTTTTTTGACTTTTATAAACATTTTTGTAGTTTTCCATATACTAAAAGTGATAAAATAAAAAAATTGTATTTTAATATTATTATTTGTTGTCATATGTAATAATGACGTTATGAATAGATTAATTGGAGTGATGTGTATGAAAGATACGGCTGTAGAACAAGCCTTAAATTTAGAATTAAAGCGTCAACGTGAAAATGTTGAGTTAATTGCGTCTGAAAATTATGTTTCAGAAGAAGTGATGAAAGTTCAAGGATCAATTTTAACGAATAAATATGCTGAAGGATATCCAAGTAAACGTTACTATGGTGGATGCGAATTTGTTGATACGATTGAGGATATTGCAAGGGATCGCGCTAAGCAGTTATTTGGAGCTAAGTTTGCTAACGTGCAACCTCATTCTGGGTCTTCTGCGAATATGGGGGCATATCGTGCAGTGTTAGAGCCTGGGGCGAAAGTATTAGGTATGAATTTAAGTCACGGTGGACATTTAACTCATGGACATCCACTTAATTTCTCTGGAAAAGATTATGAGTTCTTTGAGTATGGGGTAGATAAAGAGACTGAAATGATTGATTATGAAGAAGTTCGTCGCATTGCGTTAGAAGTTAAGCCGGCATTAATTGTAGCGGGAGCATCGGCTTATCCTCGTGCGATTGATTTTAAAAAGTTCCGTGAAATTGCTGACGAAGTTGGGGCATACTTAATGGTAGATATGGCTCATATCGCAGGACTTGTGGCAGCAGGATTACATGAAAATCCAGTTCCATACGCTCATATTGTAACGACAACAACTCATAAAACGTTACGTGGTCCACGTGGTGGTATGATTTTAACGAATGATGAAGAAATTGCGACAAAACTCGATAAAGTGGTGTTTCCAGGAATTCAAGGTGGACCTTTAATGCACGTTATTGGGGCGAAAGCAGTCGCTTTTGGGGAAGCTTTGACAGAAGAATTTAATGAGTATCAATCTCAAGTCATTAAAAATGCGAAAGTGTTAGCTGAAGAACTTGCAAAATGTGGGCTTCGTATTGTATCAGGTGGAACAGATAATCACTTAATGTTAGTCGATGTTAAATCAACATTTGGATTAACAGGGAAATATGCTGAGCACTTACTTGATCGTGTTGCGATTACATGTAATAAAAATACAATCCCATTTGATACTGAAAAACCATTCATCACAAGCGGTATTCGTTTAGGAACACCAGCTGTGACAACTCGTGGATTTAAGGAAGCTGAGATGGTTGAGTTAGCAGGATATATCGCAGATGCGTTAACATATCATGAAGATGAAGCAAAATTAGATGAAATTCGTCAATCTGTTTTAGGATTAACAGGACGTTTCCCTTTATATGAATAGGAGGCAGTTTATGGCCACAATTATTGATGGAAAAAAGGTATCTGAAGATTTACGTGAGGATTTAAAAGTTCAAACAGAAAAATTTGTTGAAGAAACAGGAATTCAGCCTCATTTAGTGGTTGTGATTGTTGGAAATAATCCTGCTTCGATGACCTATGTTCGCAATAAAAAGCGTTCATGTGAAGCGGTAGGATTTAAGTCGACGGTTATCGAGTTAGCAGATACAATAACAGAAGCAGATTTATTAGCTCAAATCGATGTTTTAAATCAAGATGATTCGGTTCATGGGATTTTAGTGCAGTTGCCATTACCAAAACATATCAATGAAGATCACATCATTTCTGCGATTGATGTGAAGAAAGATGTCGATGGATTCCATCCATATCAAGTCGGATGCCTAGCATCAGGGCTTGATTCATTAAAACCATGTACACCGGCAGGTGTTATCGAATTATTGAAAGCTTATGATATCGAAATAGAAGGTCGCCATGCTGTTATCATTGGACGTAGTCATATTGTTGGAAAGCCACTTGTCCAATTATTACTTGAAGAAAATGCAACGGTAACCGTTTGTCATTCGCGTACTCAAAATTTAAGTATGTTAACGCAGATGGCAGATATTTTAATTGTTGCGATTGGGCGTCCTCATTTTGTCACAGCTGATATGGTGAAAGAAGGAGCCGTTGTTGTCGATGTTGGAATTAATCGACTTGAAACAGGAAAGCTTGTAGGAGATGTTGATTTTGATACAGTTGAACCGAAAGCTTCTTATATTACACCTGTTCCGGGTGGAGTTGGACCGATGACGATTACGATGTTATTATTTAACACATTAAAAGCTGCAAAGGGTTTCACAAAATAAGAAAAAAGGCGATGTTTTGGTGACATCGCCTTTTTAAATTGATAAAATAGAGAAAAAGAAGCGGGGATGATGGTTATGGATTTTAAACGAATTAATATGATTTTAAGTGTTTTTTGGCTATTAGCATCGATTGGAATTATTTATTTAGATGTTAAACAAGTCATTAGTTTGACTCGTAATACAGGGTTATTCTTTGGGGTAGTTATCGTCATGTTTTTATCATTTCAAGTGGTTAAAATTTTTGAAAAAAGAGCATCGCAAAAGTAAAAGCTGTATCGTAAGATACAGCTTTTATTTTTGTTCTAAGTATTGTTCCAACGCTTTTGCAAGCTGATCAGGACATGAAGTTTCTTTTGTACGGCAAGGAATTCCTTTTAGTTTTTGGATAGCTTCTTCTACGTTCATTCCTTTAACTAAAGAAGAGATTCCGATTAAGTTTCCTGGACATCCACCAATGAAATTAACTGATTTAATTTTATTATCTTCAATTTCAAATTGAATTTCTTTTGAACATACGCCACTTGTTTGATAAGTTTCCATAATAATCCCCCTACTTTCCAAATTGTTACAGATATTATAGCAGTCAAGTCTTTCGAAAGCAATATTCAAATCAGGTGAATCGTTTCAAGAAACCCCTTGCAAATTGTTATGAATCGTCTTATAATGAGGACGATTCGAAATACAAGGGGGGCAACACATATGGAAACTTACATTGAAAAACATTTTAAAATGGATTTTAAACCAATGGCAAATGAGGGGGCTGTTTTTCAGGGAGCATGTTATCGAATTGCATTTTTAACATCTCGTATTGTTCGTTTAGAATACTCACTGACAGGTTGCTTTGAGGATCGCCCAAGTCAAACATTTTGGTATCGCGAACAGGAAGTCCCAGCACTTTCTGTTAAAGAAGATGAACATATATTAGAAGTTGTAACGGATCATTTAAGATTAAAATATTTAAAAGAACAACCATTTAGTGGGGATACCCTATCAATTGAATTAAAATATTCTTGTCAAATTTGGCGTTATGGAACTGAAGAACAGACAAACTTAGGTGGAACAGCGAGAACTTTGGATGCTGTTGATGGTGCCTTAAAACTTGAAAAAGGTTTAAATTCACGCGAGGGATATGTCATCATTGATGATTCAAAATCACTTGTGTTTAACGAAGCGTCTTGGTTAGAACCAAGAACAACGAATTCAACGGATCTTTATTTCTTTGGATATGGGACTGCCTACAAAGAATGTATTGCAGATTATTGTAAGTTAACAGGGCGCACTCAATTATTACCACGATATGCACTTGGTAACTGGTGGAGTCGTTATTGGGAATATTCAGATACAGAACTAGAGGGGTTAATGAATCGTTTTGAATCTGAGGGAATCCCATTATCGGTTTGTATTATTGATATGGACTGGCACAATGTAAATATTGATCCGAAGTACGGTAGTGGATGGACGGGCTATACCTGGAATAAAAACTTATTCAAAGACCCTAAAGCATTTATGACTTGGTTACATGATAAGGGGTTAAGAACGTCACTTAATTTACACCCCGCTGATGGAATTCGTGGTCATGAAGATTGTTATGAAAGTGTTGCTAAGTATATGGGAGTTGATGTTTCCTCGGAACAACCTGTGCCATTTGATATTTCAAGTCCTAAGTTTATGAAAGCCTATTTTGAGAAAGTTCATCATCCACTTGAGGACGAAGGCGTTGATTTTTGGTGGATTGACTGGCAACAGGGAACGAATTCTTCGATGAAGGGATTAGATCCATTATATTTCTTAAACCACTTGCATTATTATGATTTAGGTCGTGATGGATCGAAACGTCCATTTACGTTCTCTCGTTGGCCAGGTCTTGGAGGTCATCGTTATCCAATTGGTTTCTCAGGTGATACGGTTGTGACTTGGGATTCGCTTGCGTATCAGCCATACTTTACGTCAACAGCCGCAAATGTTGCGTATGGATGGTGGAGCCACGATATCGGAGGTCATTTTATGGGAATCGATGATTCTGAGTTGTATGCTCGTTGGGTGCAATATGGGGTGTTTAGTCCGATTAATCGACTTCATACATCAAAAGGAATCTTTAATCGACGAGAACCTTGGCGTCATTCTCATGAAGCGTATGAGGTGGCGAAATCGTTCTTAAATCTTCGTCATCAATTAGTACCTTATATTTATACGATGTCATACCGCAATATGACGGAGTCTTTACCGTTTATTACGCCGATGTATTTTGAGCATCCGCATGATGGAAAAGCATATGAGTATAAAGATCAATATTATTATGGTAGTGAGTTAATGGTGGCACCATTTACCGCGCCACGTAGTAAAGTTTTAAATCGTACGTTTAAAGAGGTTTGGTTACCACGCGGTCAGTGGTTTGATTTCTTCACAGGTGAGGCGTACCGTGGAGATAATATTTATGCGATGTACGGTAAACTTGAAGAGATTCCGGTATTCGCCAAGGCAGGAGCCATTGTTCCAATGGCCAAACTAGAACAAACAAATCAGATTGATAATCCAGTGCATTTAGAGTTAGTTGTATTTGGTGGAGCTAGTAATTCATTCACGATGTACGAAGATGATGGTATTAGTCGTGAGTATGAAGCGGGACACAGTGTATTAACGACTTTTGATTTAGAAGCATCAGATACTAAATTGATATTTAAGATTAATGAACCCGTTGGTGATTTAAATGTGATTCCAGTAAATCGTCAGTATACAGTGAAGTTTAGAGGTGTAGCATCAGACTGTGAATGTTTCTTGAATGGTGAAGAATCAGACTTTAATTATGATGTAGTTACAAGAACTTTATCAGTAACGGTTGATTCTGCTGATAGTATTATCGAAGTTCGTCATCAAGATTTATATCATCAAGAAATTGATGTTGATCAATTAATCTTTGAATTAGTTCAAGATGCGACTATTATCATGGATGAAAAGCAACGTTTTGAACACTGGTCATATGGAATTTTAGGCACGAATCTTTCTCTTGAAGAGAAAATGATGAGAGTTCTGGCAATGCCAGTCAATGATGAGGTTCGTCGTGCTGTGTTAGCTATTTTAACGAAAGCTTTGATGAAGTAGTTATATTAGTCTCAATAAGGTTGCAAGAGAAAAAAATTTTCCTGGCTGGTGTGTGTATTCTAGTAATTATTTCTTGGCATTAAAGTATTTGAATTACTAGATTGTGTTTTGTGATAGAGTTAGAGTTTGAAGTTTTATAAATTGAGGAGGAGGTAGTACCAAAGGTACTACCTTTTAAATTTCCGATATTTGGGAAACGATATTCAATGAATTGAATATAATTTTTGAAAAACGTCAATAATTAATACAAAATGTACTTTTTCGTGGAATCGTACACTTTAGCGTGTTATAATGAAATAATGAAAAAATAGCTTATATAGATGGAGTGATTCAGATGTCGACAACTGAAATCAACGATCAATTACAAGTTAGACGTGACAAAATGGAAGACTTACGTCAACACGGAATTGATCCATTTGGACAACGATTCAATCGTACTCATTTATCTTCACAATTAGTTGAAGAGTTTGGAGAATTTTCTAAAGAAGAATTAGAGGAAAAAAATATTGAAGTAGCAATCGCTGGACGTATCCGCACTAAACGTGGAAAAGGAAAAGCTGGTTTTGCACATATTCAAGATATTAAAGGGCAAGTTCAAATTTATGTTCGTCAAGATGCTGTAGGTGAAGAAGCTTATGCATTCTTCGATAAAGCAGACTTAGGTGACATTGTTGGAGTACGCGGTGTTGTATTCAAAACTAAAGTTGGTGAGTTATCAATTAAAGTTAAAGAGTATACGCCATTAACAAAAGCATTACGCCCATTACCAGAAAAATATCATGGATTAACTGACGTTGAAGAGCGTTACCGCCGTCGTTATGTTGATTTAATTATGAATGAAGAAAGTAAACAAACTTTCATCACTCGTACTCGTATTATTACTGCAATGCGCCGTTATTTAGATAATTTAGGATATTTAGAAGTTGAAACTCCAATTTTACACACAACATTAGGTGGAGCAGCAGCTCGCCCATTTGAAACTCATCACAATGCATTAGATATGCCTTTATATTTACGTATTGCAACTGAGTTACACTTAAAACGTTTATTAGTTGGTGGACTTGAAAAAGTTTATGAAATCGGACGTATCTTCCGTAATGAAGGAATCTCTGTTCGCCATAACCCAGAGTTTACATCAATTGAGTTATATGAAGCTTATGGTGATATGGAAACAATGATGGACTTAACTGAGAACATGATTGCCTCTATTGCACAAGAAGTTTTAGGAACAACTACTGTACCTTACGGTGGACATGAAATTAACTTAGCAGTTGGATGGAAACGTTGGCACATGGTTGATGCGATTAAAGAGATTACAGGTGTTGATTTCTTTAAAGAAATGACATTTGAAGAAGCAAAAGCTATCGCAAAAGAACACAATGTTGAAGTACCTACTCACTTTACAGGTGTTGGACATATCATCAATGCATTCTTCGAAGAATTCGTTGAAGATAAAATTGTTCAACCAACGTTTATTTATGGACATCCGGTGGAAGTTTCTCCACTTGCTAAGAAAAATGCAAAAGATCCACGTTTCACTGATCGTTTTGAATTCTTTATTGATGGACGTGAATATGGAAATGCCTTCACTGAGTTAAATGATCCAATTGATCAAAAAGAACGTTTTGAAGCGCAATTAGCTGAAAAAGAATTAGGAAATGATGAAGCATCTGAAATGGATGTTGACTACATCGAAGCATTAGAATATGGTATGCCACCTGCAGGAGGACTTGGAATTGGTATCGATCGCTTAGTTATGTTATTAACTAACTCTCCATCAATCCGTGACGTATTATTATTCCCAACAATGCGTAAAAAATAATAGATTATATAAGACTGCATCGAAATCGATGCAGTCTTTTTTTATTTAATGTAAAACTATGTCTAAAAATAGGATTAAATTAATTGAATTAAAAGTGCTGAGAATCTAAAAGCTCTACTCTTAATAAGAGGCTATAGATTTATATTGAGGTCAAATGTTACTGTGACATAACCACAGGTACTATTTTCTTTATCGACGTGACTAATTGAATCAGATAATCATATGATAAAGAAGATATAAAATAAATACTCTTTATTAAGAGGGGGACATAAAATGATATTAATTGGTTTTTTACACCAGTGTAGAAATCCTAGACATGTTGTAAAGGCATATGCCTTTGCAAGTGTGGCAAAAGCAGAAGGAGTAGAGTTACTATATTTTTCTCCTAAACAAGTCAATTTTAAAAAACATACGATATCTGGATATATGTATGAAAATGGTGATTGGCACAAAGTTGAAAGTAGATTTCCAGATGTAATTTATAATACGGGAAGTCCAGAAAAGCTTGCTAATTATAAAGAAATCATTGAACAATTACAATCTGAAATTCCATTTACGACTTATTCAATTGGAAATAAAATGAGCGTTTATAAACGTTTAAAAGAAGCAGGGGAATTTACTAATCATTTGATTCCATCTGAAATTATTAGTAATACAAATGAGTTTTTTGATTTTTTGAATATGTACTCAAAGGTTGTCTTTAAACCTCAAGATGGTCATAAAGGGGAAGGTATTATCTATATTGAAAAAATGGGAAATTTATATAAAGTTAATCGCGATAAAAGAAACAAAATTGCTAACTACTATGAACTTGAAAATTATATTTCCACCTGTCTAAAAGAATAATCTTATCTAGCACAACCTTATATTAACTCAAAAACTAAAAATGGAATTAATTTTGATTTAAGATTACATGTTCAAAAAAATGGAAGCGGGGAATGGGTGGTTACTACTATTTATCCACGCTTTTCGTTAACTGATAGTATTGTAACAAATATCAACAGTGGTGGTGCAACTAATTATTTGATTCCTTTTTTAAAACAAGAAGATCCAGAGTGCACTTATGATATGGAACGATATCTTGAAGTCTTTGCCTTGCAACTGGCTAGACACCTAGATCAACTCCAAATGGAAAAATATAATGAAACTCTTGATGAAATTGGAATTGATATTGGACTAGATGATATGAAAAAAATATGGATTTATGAAGTGAATTGGCGTCCTGGGTGTCCACCTGCATTCTATTTAGAGCTGGATGTAGTAAAAAATACGATTCATTATGCTATATTTCTAGCAAATAAAAACAAATTAAATTCTACGAGTGATTAGTAGAGGGCAACACAATTATCGCTATAATGGAGATTGATGTTAAAACGTTAATTACTGTAATTATTAGATAAAGATGGAGTGTTTTAAAATCGAAAGGTTATTACATACTCTAGAACATATAAATGGAATAAAGATTATTCTCTGAATTTCAAATATAAAATTCACAGTTTTAGTAAGAATGAGATAGTACTTATTTATTAATAAATATGATGAGGAAACTTTAAAACTTTTATATATGCATGATTTCGGAAGAATTATTTTTACTATTAGTAGTGAGCATCACGTGAGCTATGCGGGGAAAAATATTAGCTCTTATAGATAATGATAGTGGCCAGTTATGTAAAAAACTAATTCGATTAATTATTATAAATATGACTATTTTAGTGAAAGGTAGAATTAGTATGAATATAGATGATAGTGTTAAATTTCTAAATTGTCACTATAAACAAGATTAATATGAGGGGGGGGTGAAAGTATTGAAAACAATCGTGTTTATTAATACACAAAAATCTGGATCAAGTCGAGAAGCTATTAAACAAGCTGAACGCATGGGGTATTTTACTGTTTTATTTACTAATAGGGAGCATTATATTGAACATCGAAGGGAGTTTCCAGATATTCATTTGATTCAACTCATCGATATAGATGATTTAGATAAACTAAGAAAAGCCATAAAAAAATTACAGATGCGATCATTAGATATTAAATGCATTATCAGTTTTACAGATCATTATTGTCATATTGCAGCTCAATTGGCTGAAGATTTTCATATTGGTAGATTTTCAAGAGAGGCCATTGCTATTATGGAAAATAAAATTAAATCAAGAGAAGTTTTAGCAAGGACTTCTTATGTTCCACAATTTATTGAAATAGACAGTAGTAGTACTATAGATGATGAAACCATTACATCTTATTTACCAGCCGTTGTTAAATGTCCAACCTCAACCGGATCTAAAGATGTATTGAAAATTAGCAATCTAGATGATTACAAACAAAAAAGTGAAATGTTATTTTCTAAATATCCAAATGATCCTATTATTTTAGAAGAGTTTCTCGAGGGGCCTCAATACTTAGTCGAATGTTTTGTAAAGGATTCTAGTGTTCATATTGTCGCAATTTTTGAACAAATAGTGACTGATACTCAACGTTTTATAATAACAGCGTATAACTTAATCTTAACGGATGATACTGCTTTTGAAGAAAAATTAAAAAAAGCTGTTGTGGAAATCATTCAAATACATGGTATGACAAATGGAACTTGCCATCTTGAGATGAGACTAGTTAAGGATAACTGGAAGTTGATTGAGATAAATCCTCGTATTTCAGGTGGCGGTATGAATAATATGATAAAAGCAGGATTTGGAATTAACTATGTTGAAGAAACATTAAAATTTGCCCTAGGTTTTCAGCCTAACTTGCATCCAAAATATAGAAAACATGTCTATTGCCAACATATTATCATAAATGAAGAAGGTGTTTTAGTAAAAGTAACTGGGAAAAAAAGAGCACTTAATTCACCACACGTTGAATATGTTTATGTAAAACCTAAAAAAGTGCTTATCTAATACCACCGCAATCTATGGGGGATCGGTATGCGTATGTTATTGCAACTGGACGAACGGAAATCGAAGCCAAAAAGAATGCTTTACAAGCAGCTTCAGAAATAAAATTTATTATATCAAATTCATCAGATGATGAAAGCAATAATTGATTTAGGGGGGAAAATTGAAAGCTCATACACTTGGAAAAATATTAACAGTCATTAAAGGAACAATTATTCAGGGAAATTCTGATATCTTAATCAAAGATGTGGCTAGATATTATGAACACATCGAACAGCCCAATACATTATTATTCTTAGTTCAGCATCGAAATATTGATTTTAAACGTATAGCTCAATATTGTCCATGTGCGGTAGTGGTTGACCGTGAAGTCAAAGAATTAAAAAAAATTTCTGGTTGTATAGTCATTAGAGTTTCGGATATTGATGATGCATATGATGCGTTCATCCATTTTTATCGCCAATTATTTGATATTCCTGTTGTTGCGGTAACAGGAACTTCAGGTAAAACGACCACTAAAGATATGATCAAACATATCTTAAGTACTTGGTATAAGGTTGAAGGAACAGTTCGCTCCGCAAATGGAAATCCTAGAAACTTAATTTATCTTTTACGAATTGATGATTCTATTCAGGCAGCTGTTTATGAGTCAGCTGTGGGAGCACCAGGAGATATTACATATACTTGTAGTCATTTTTTGCCTAATATCGGGATTATCACGAATATTGGAATTGACCATTTAGAGAGATGTAAAACTTTACAAGGTTATATTAATGCAAAAGCTGAAATGGTTTCTGTTATTCCTGAAGGTGGAACGCTAATATTAAATGCGGATGATGAAAAAATAAAAACAATAGATACATCAAAATGTAAAGGAAATATCATCTATTTTGGGATTGATACTCCGTGTTTATTCCAAGCGTCTAATATTACTTATGGAAATAATGGAATGAACTTTACTTTAACTTTAAATAAAATGAAGTATCAAATTTTTGTTCCTGGTTATGGAAAGCATCAAGTTTATAATGCTTTAGCAGCTTTAGCTGCAACACACGAAATGGGAATTGGAATTACTCAGGCTGCTCAAGCATTGTCTAGTTTTAAATTACTTATGAATCATTGTGAAATCAAAAAAGGATTAAATCAAGCTACAATAATTGATGATACTTGGAATATAAATACAGCTTCTTTGAAGGCAGCAATGAATACTTTATGCGAATTAAATCAACAACATAAAAAAGTTGCATTAATTGGCCATATTAAACAGTTAGGAGAGCACTCAGCGGACTATCATAAAGAAGTTGGAAAAATGATAGCTAAATTTAACATTGATTATCTAATTACAATTGGAGATCTTGCTAATAATATAGCTACTGAATGTTCATTGAATGGATTCCATGGTAAGGTCTTTCAGTTTGAACAAACAGAAGGTGTCTATGAATTATTATCTGATATCCTTAATGAAGAAACAACTTTGCTCATTAAATGTTCTATGTTTGACTACGATATCAAGGAATTAACAGAAAAAATTATTAAGGGTTAGTTTTTGTCATCTTTGTTATCCACAGTTTTTTAAAAAAACAAACTATGGATAACTTATATAACCGGTTACCTAGAAAATGTTAGCCCTTCTATTTAATCTGTCGATATGTTATGATTAGACTATATTCAGTATTGTATGGGTTGAGAGAGGATGACATAAGAACATGATTTTTGCATTAGTCGTTTTTCCAATTGTCTTTTTTATTATAGGATTTGTGTTTAAATTATTTAAACCCCATTATCGACCAATTGAGTTTGTTTTAGTGAATACTGTATTATCCGTGTTAGCTTTGATGCTTTCGTTTGGAAGTTCGTTGTTTTACACGATTCCGTATTTCATTAAAATGTCTTTAATTCATATTGCAATTAATTTTGTGTTTGCGTTTATGGGAGTTTTAACATATAAGCTTTATGAGATATTTAAAGAGAAATTCCCAATGCTAGGTGGATTTACTCAAATTATTACAATGCTTGCTTTAATTTCGATTATGGTGACATTTAGTTTTACAATTCAATTTGTTATTACATTAATGTATTAAAAAAATCAGGCTTAGCCTGATTTTTTTTATGCTATCTATTGCTTTATCCACAGATTTATATAAAGAGTTCTCTTTGTATTAAGTCGAATTTTTTCCGTTAGTTTCATTATTATTGCATGAAAAAGAGTTGTATAACGTAACCCATTACAAGGTGAAAGTTTAGTTCCTTTCGACAGGCTTTTTACTAGTGGCAGTGTATATTAAGGGTGATTAACATTATTTATTTTAGGGGGAATGAGGCATGGCAATAGATACACCGAAATCATTACGACAAATGGTTATTTATCAAGTGTATAATCGAAATCACAATGCAAGTGGAACGTTCAATGAATTAATTGAAGATTTAGATCGCATTAAAAATTTAGGAGTCGATATTTTATATTTATTGCCGATTCATCCGATTGGTCAAAAAGATAAAAAAGGTGAGCTCGGATGTCCTTATTCAATTCAAAATTATCGTGAAGTAAATCCTGAGTATGGAACGTTAGATGATTTTAAACGTCTAATTGAAGCGACTCATGAACATGGAATGAAGTTGATGATTGATGTTGTGTTTAATCATACGTCACGCGATTCCCATTTACTTAACACACATCCAGAGTGGTTTTATAAAAATGAAGATGGGAACTTCGCAAATCGTGTCGGAGATTGGTCCGATATTACAGATTTAGATTATTCAAAAGGTGAAGAGTTATGGGCAGAACTTTTAGATACTCTTGAATACTGGGCTAGTCTTGGTGTAGATGGGTATCGATGTGATGTAGCATCGCTCGTTCCTATTGAATTTTGGGTACGCGCTAGAAAAGAGATTGCAAAGATTAATCCAAACTTTATCTGGCTTGCAGAAAGTGTACATATTGGATTTGTGAACTATATCCGTTCACTTGGATATGAAGCGGCAAGTGATAGCGAGGTTTATCAAGCATTTGATATCTGCTATGACTATGATGTTTTTGAGGAGTATCAAGGTTATTTACGTGGCAAAAATTCATTGAATGCATACATTGATCGTGTTGCGATGCAAGAAGGTATTTATCCGGATAATTATGTGAAGCTTCGTTGTTTAGAAAATCATGATCAAGACCGCGCAGCTACACTGATTCCCAATATCGATCAACTCTTTACTTGGACAGCTTTCACGTATCTTCAAAAAGGAACAACGATGATTTATGCGGGGCAAGAGGCTCTTGATACGAATCGACCAAGTTTATTTGATATCGATAAAGTGAATTGGAGTCGTTACAATGAACACGGCCTTGCTGATTATATGAAGCAGTTAAGTGAGTTAAAGCATGACGCTATTATGGCAGAGGGATTTTATCGAATTCAAACAGGCGATGTAGCTGATACTGTTATCTTATCTTATGAAACAAGTTATAAGACACGTGTTGCAATCTTTAATTTTGCTAGTAAATCAGGTGTCGTATCAATTGAGATTGCAGATGGAATCTATAAAGATTGCTTAACTAATAAAGAGGTTGTTGTGCAAGATGGAAAAGTTCAATTAGATGTACGTGCGATTGTGTTTGATATAGCTAAATAAGTTATGGAATAAAATGTAATTTGATTCTTTCTTATTATGATGAATCCTGTTATAATGCTTTTAATATCTATGAAGGAGATGAAACATAATGATAAGACAATTAACTGAGGGGGATAGAATAAAGACACTTGCTTTTTTAAGTAAAAATCCAGGATTAAATTTATTTCAAATTGGGGATATTGAAAATTTTGGATTTGATTCTGATATTCAAACGGTGTGGGGAAGCTTTAATGAAAATGATGAGTTAAATGGTGTTTTACTTCGTTATCGTGAGAACTTTATTCCATATTTTGAGGATTTAGATTTTAATGTAGAGGGATTTAAGTCGATTATTAAAACTAATGACTGCGCAAAAATTATTTCAGGTGAAAAAGTTATTGCTGATCAATTTACTGATTGTTTTGAACAGGCAGAAGTGCGAGAAATGTATTTTTGTGAGTTAATAGATGATTCGTTTTTAGAAGAGGTTTTAGTTGAGATTAAAGAAGCAAGTTGTGAGGATGCTAGACGTATTTTAGATTTGTTAGTGACGATTGAAGAGTTTTCTGGAACGTTTAGGTCAACAGATGAGATCTGTCGTAAAATCGAAAGTCGTTCAGGACGTGTTTATTTTATTGAAAATGAAGCAAAAGATGTGGTTTGTAATGTGCAAACAGCAGCTGAGAATTCGAAGTCGGCTATGGTTGTAGCCGTTGCTACACACAAAGATTATCGAAAACGTGGATTTATGGCGCAATGTTTATCAAAATTATGCCGTGATTTATTAAATGAGAATAAGACACTTTGTTTATTTTATGATAATCCTGAGGCTGGATCAGTTTATCATAAATTAGGGTTTAAGACGATTGGAAAATGGAAGATGATTGTTTGTAAATAAATATTGGAAAAGGAACCGTTACTTAAAATTTCAGGTTCCTTTTTCGCTATTTTTTGAAATATTTCTACACGATTTGGTATATCCTATTAGAAAAGAACAATATTAGGTGACGATATGAAGAGATTATTTATAGGTGTAAAGTTTTCAGATGATGTGAATGATTATTTTCAGACGTCTCAGTTGATGGTTGAGAAATATTGTGAACGAGCAAATTATACGAGATATGATAATTTTCATTTAACATTAAGATTTCTAGGGATGATAGAGGAGTCTAAAGTTCCAGAGATTGTTCAGATTATCAAAGATTTAGAGGTTCAACGTATGAAGTTATTTTTCGATCACATTGGTTTTTTTAATAAAAAGGGACGGTATGTGATTTATATGGGATGTCAGCCGGCTGTTGAATTGACGGATTATGTCATGAAATTAAATGATAAATTAGTAAAACATTCGTTGATTGAGAAAGGTGAGCAGATTTATACACCACACATTACACTGTGTCGTCATTCTAAACTTTTAGTGCCACTGGTTGATATTTCACGTGGGATAACGATTGAACGACAGGCTGAGATTTTGAATGTGACATTATTTGAAAGTATAAATGTTGATGGGACTTTAATGTATCGTCCACTTTTTACACGGGAGTTGGTTTAAGTATGGCACAGCAAGCTGGTTATTTAGAGTTTATTGAATCTTTCAATCATATCCATAAGTATTTGAAGAAATATACGAATTCAGATGATAATGTTTCGTTTAGTGATTTACTTTATAAGGCGAAAAGTCATCCGATGATTGAGCGTTATATGGATGAGTTACATTTATTTAGAAAACTTCGAAATATTATTGTTCATCAAACGGATGATTTTGAGTCGGTCATCGCAACGCCATCTGATGAGACAGTCGAAAGAATGAAGTTCATTGAACAACAGTTGGTGGATCCGGCCGATTTAACTGTATTTAAAAGTGAGGTTGTAAAGTTTTTGATGACGGATACACTGCATACGGTTTTAAAGACATCAGCTGAAAAAGAATTTTCAAAATTTCCAATTTATGAAGGAAATGAATTTATGGGATTGGTAACTTCTCGGGCAGTGACGAAATGGTTACAAAAGCATATTGAGAATAATAATATTGAATTGGATGGCACAATGAAAGATATTTTAGATTATGAGAAAAAGTCTCAGTATGAGTTTGTAAAGGAAAGTATGACAGTTTATGATGCGTGGCAGTTATTTCAAAAGTCACCCAAAAAATTAGATGCTTTATTATTAACGACAACAGGAGATAAAAGTGGTGAGATTGAAGCAGTTATTACATATGATAATTTGTTGAAATATATTTATACGAATGATCAATATGTATTTAATTAATAAAATAACTGGCCTCATAAAAATTAAAAGTAATAAAAGTTAATGTTTTGATAATAAAATCTCAGCGTGCATAACCTATCTTCATTGATAAATAATAAATATAAGTTGATTGGAGGTGATATGATGAGTCCAAAAGAACTTTTATATATTCAAGATGCACTGGGGCATGCTCAACATATGGAGAAAAAATGTCGTGAATGTGCATCACAACTTTCAAATGAAGATTTGAAACAATTAGTTGAAAAAATAGCCAATAAACAAAAAATGATTTTTGATCAATTTTATCAATTATTAAATCAATAAGGAGGGTATAGTATGAACGAAAGAGATCTTATGGAAGATGTTCTTTTAGTGTTAAAAGGTGCGGCAGATTTATACTTACATGGAACAATTGAGTCATCAACATTAAATGTACATACTACTTTTGAGAAGGTTTTAAATGATACACTTTGTATGCAAAATGAAGTTTATGCTGCAATGGCACAAAAAGGCTGGTATCCATCACAGGCAGCTGACCAACAGCAAATTGAACAAGTTAAACAAAAATTTGCTCCAAATGCACAGTAATTTTAAAAAAGTCATGAAGTAAAAAATTTTTCTGATTAGAAGTAATGCGAAGAATTTAAGAAAGTATTAATCCTTCTCATTAGGTTTCAGTTAACTGAAATTTTATTGGGAGAAATTGATTTAAAATATAGTATAGATTAAATTAAGACACTTTTACGGTGTCTTTTTTTATGTGAATCGAATTTTTTATAAAGTATTGATTCAATTAGAAAAGATATGGATTTGTAATGATAATAATTAACATGACTTTTTGCTCTTGCCAAAAATACGTTTTGTGGGTATGTTAAAGGTGTAAAGGTAAACAGGAGGAATTTTATATGAATGAGTTTGTAAATGAAGTGATGATAAAGCGAGTAGAACGGACAATGAAGGCTTTAGAGGCTCATTGTATGAATCCGATGTTTGTTAAGACACGTGAGGAAGCACTAATGTTGGTCAAATCGATGCTAAGTGAAGGTGACAAAATCGGAGTAGGTGGGTCAGTAACGTTGAATGAAGTGGGAATTATGCAAGAACTTCAAAGCGGTAAATATGATTTTATTGCAACTCAAGAAGCTAATTTGACAAATGAAGAGCGTCATTCACGTTATCGTGAATGTTTTATGGCGGATGTTTATTTGAGTAGTGCGAATGCGATTACAGAGGATGGTTTTTTATATAATGTGGATGGACGTAGTAATCGTGTAGCAGCACTACTTTATGGTCCGAATAAGGTGATTATTGTAGCGGGTGTGAATAAGATTGTCCGTGATTTAGACGCGGCGATTAAAAGAAATCGTGAGGTGGCAGCTCCAGCGAATGCCCTTCGTTTAAATAAGAAAACACCGTGTGCTAAAACGTTAAGATGTAGTGATTGTAAAAGTTTAGAACGAATTTGTCGAAATTACGTACTGATGGGACCGCAAGGATTTAAGGATCGTGTTCATGTTATTTTAGTCAATGAGCATTTAGGATTTTAAGGATAGAATATTCGCCGTTATCTCTCAAATTCTCCTATGTATTTGTTTGCGAGAGGTTAGTATAATAATAGCTATGTGGTACGTTGTTGGTGAACAGGAGAGAGTTTAATATGGGGGCTTCAATATCTAGAAAGCAATTGTTAAGTTTTTTTATACAGGCAAGTTATTTATTAGATAAATTTTATTCTATAAAAGAGAGTTTTAATTTTGACTCTATATCGGAAGATTCATTAGAAAAGATAATTGAAGTGGAACGAAGTCATCAAAATTTTGATTACTTGGTTTCTCTTTTAATTTTAAGTGAGCAATACTTTGTTGAACAAAAAGAGTATCATACAGCAATAGTTTATTTAATTGAGTGTCTAAGTCTTTTAGAGGAATTAGATTTTAATAATATTTTGAAGGTATATATTTATCTAGAATTAGGATATATTTTTGAGTCAAATCAATTTTATAAAGAGGCAGAAAATTATTATAAAAGAGCGTTAGAAGTAAGTGTTGAGAAAAAGAATCCCCTTTTAGTGACTTATTCATTTGAAAAACTCTCTCAAATTATTCTCAAATCATGTAATCGAAAAGGTATTATTCGATTTAATTCGTTGGTTCAATTGTATGGAGAAAATTTTGTTCCAGCTTCTATTGTGTTTGTATTTGATTTGTTAAATCTATATGTAAATCAAGACTACGATAAAATTTTAGAAGTTTTATCTTACCATCAAGATTATCAGGATTTAGGTGTGAATCGAGAATTTTTGATGATTATTTATGTGATTCAGACACAATCTTTTTATAAATTGAATAAATTTGAGGAAATTAAGTGGCTAGATTTTAGTCACGATTCTTCTATTTCAAAGCATAATCCGTATTTGATGCTGTATGATTTAACCTATCAGTTGATTTATAAGAAAGATGAAATTGGTCAGTATATAGCGGATGTTACCCAAAAATTGAGTGAAAATCATCAGTATTATTTGTTAAGAGTTTTTTATTATTACTTGCTAGGTGAAGAAAGTATTGTGAAGGATAAAGAGTGTTATTTGAAAATTTATGAGTTACTAGGTCAAAATCGTCAGATTTTATTTTATGAGGAGGGTATTTTGAAAACTAAAATTCAAAATGTTTATCAAACGTATAAACAGTATTATAACCAATTAGATTCTGTTAAGTTTGATGATAAATATCGGATTGTTTCGTGGCAACAGATGGGAGCCCACTACCAACGTGAGTATAATTCACAAACAGTGGTTGGTTTTTTAATGGTTGATGATTGTTTTTGCAGTGAATTTTCACAGGAATTAAAGGAAAGTTTAATTAATAATTTGAATGCAATTATTCAAGGTGAGTTAACGTTTTGTTTCCATGATCATGGATTATGGTTTTATTTTAAGGCGTGTACTGGAGAAGTGAAATTAAAACAAAAATTAAATAGTTTATTAAAGCCCCTATATGATAATTTACAACGAAAATATACGGTAGCATTTTGTTTACCACGCTTTACATCTTCTGATTTTTCTAAAACAATGCGTATTGTGTATACTTCTTTTTATGGGATGGTTGTCCATACTGAACTTGAACAGAATTATAGTGTAAGTTTTTGTCAAGAATCATCGTCGTATTTGGCTCTTTCAGAGGACATTCATAATCTTTTATTAAAAGCATATAAAGAGAAGAATTTTATTATTGATAAAAAGCATTTTTATAATGAAGGTGGCCAACAGTTATTCGGAATTGAGTTTAAAGGGATATTAAGTGATTTAAATTTAGTAATTGATAATCTGGATGGAGATAAAGAAGTTATTAGAGAAAGTTTATTAATGGAAGTTGAAATGGCAACTCTTGAAATTGGCTGTCAATTAATTAAAGAAGCGTATCAGACCATTCATTCAAATCCGTATCTATTTATTAAATTATCACGAGAAACATTAATGAATAAGTTAATTGTAGGACGTATCTTAAATTGTTTAAAACGATATAATTTGAATTATAATCAAATCATTATTAGTATCAATGAAGATGTTTTATTTGAACAAAATGAATTTTTGAAAAAGTTGATTAATCGTTTGCATGAGTTAGGAGTTGGGGTAGCTCTTGATGATTATGGAACGGGTTCCCTAACAGGATCAATTCGAAATTTAAATATTAATTATTTAAAATTAAGTCCTAGTTTAATTCAATATCTAAGTTCAACGTATCATTACTCAGGAATGATGAAATCTTTAATATCGGTTTGCTCTAATTACAATGTGAAGATTTGTTGTTCGGATATTGACAATAAATCTTCTCATGATTTAATTTCGAATTTTGGAATTGATGTTGTGAGTGGAAGCTATTATCAGAGAAAATTGGTTGTTTAATTTTATAAAATAAGTCATAATAAAATGTATGAGTAGAATTAATGTTGTAGTTTCAAGAGGTGAATGAGATGAAACAAGATATCAATATGGATTTAGGACTTGAAGCATTTTTAGAACCAGACTCTGATTTTATCGAAGATTTATGTCAACACTTAGAAGAAGAAGGAATTCATTTAACGAATGAATTACTTGTTCAAATTCTTTCTGTTTATGAAGAAAGAAAATATGGATTCTTTAAAGAGTTAATTGAAAATCTAGTAGGTGGAGAGAATAGTCCACTTTCAGCAGATGGAGGACCAGCTGTTATCCAAGTTGTAATGGATGGTAAAGGTGAATTAAAGAAAAAAGAATCAAAATCAAAGGAATTAAATGATTTAGATTCAAAATTATTATCATAAAAATTAAGAGCTAAATTTATGTGAATGATTAGCATAGTTTAGCTCTTTTTTCGTCTGATTGTAAGAGAATGATGGAAATGAAAGAATTTGATTTTTTTTTGACGGAAATTAGTTATAATTTATTAAGATAGATGGGAACCAATTTAAGAGTTCATACGTCTAATAAGTGAAAGAGGTGGAAATAAGTGAAAAAAGACACCTATCAATCAGCCCAAATGGTCGTTGAACGATTGATTGAGGATTATGGACAAGATGTCTTAAAAATTGCATATTTATATGTTAAAGATCAGCAATTAGCCGAAGATATTTTTCAAGAGGTCTTTTATAAGGTCATGAAGAATTATCATAAATTTGAGCATTTAAGTAGTGAAAAGACATGGTTAATCCGAATCACGATTAATACGTGTAAAGACCTTTTACGAACGAGCTGGTTGCGACGTGTTACTACCTTTGGAACTTTAGAAGAGCAAAATCAGACACAATATGAACAACCATTTGATATGACACAGTCAGAATCAAATAATGAATTATATGAAATGATTATGAAGCTTCCACAAAGATATAAAGAAGTAATCTTACTATTTTATTATGAAGACTTTAGTTATGATGAAATGGCAAAGATTTTAAATATACCAAAGGGAACCGTACAAAGTCGTTTGGCTCGTGGGCGAGAAAAATTGAAAAAAATGATGGAAGAAAGAGGTGAGATTAGTGGAAGATAAAGAAATACGAGAAGCCATTCATAAACAACTAGAAACAATCCAAATCAATCCTCATTTAAAAGCAAGAACACTTGATTATGTGACGAAAAAATCAAGAACTTCAGGGATTAGATATCGTAAAGTTAAAGGTCTGTCTTTAACAGCTATGACTTTTGCAACAATGATGTTAGTTGTATTAGTTCAAAGTAAAGAAGAGGTCTCACAACCACAGTACTTAAATGAAGCAACGCCAATGGCAATTTCGAGTGAAGAGCAAGATGGTGTGATGAGAAATTTGATACCTGAAACAATGTTCTCGCAATTTAAAACACAGTTAACACAAGCTTCGATTGAATTTACAGATGATACTTCATTTGTAACTGATGGAATTACTATTCATTCCTTCATCGTTTATAATCAGCCAAGTTACTTTTTAGAGTTATCCACAGATGTGGATAATGAATCTGTTAGCACTAATTTAGAAGCTATTTTATCAGAAATGAATCAATCGCTAAGCTCATATCAATTGTTTAAGTTGGATGATTTAAATTATTTCTTGTATGGTGGTCAAGATTCTGTCGTACGAGATTTGTTGCATTTAGATAAAGTTGATGCTATTCAATAACATAATAAAAACAACTCACTAAATT
>NZ_AEXQ01000016.1:0-5176 GCF_000191865.1 Turicibacter sp. HGF1 | reverse complement strand
TTATTAATTGCTATTTATCCAAATTTTTTCTTTAAGTTTTGCAACTGAATGGATTAATGCTTCTTTTGTTTTAACTTCAAGTAAAATCATTGGGTTATTACCTTTTACTAAATTGAATACTTCATCTAAATCAATCTCTCCACTAAACAATGGTAAATGATCATGAGTTCCTTTAGCATCATGCATATGAATGTGTTTCACCCGATCGATATGTTTTAAAATAAATTCATGATCACAATCCTTATGACAATAATCATGCCCAACATCCCACGTTAAACAAAATCGATCGCTTTGAAGTAATATTTCAACGGCTTCTCGAATATGAGGACGATCAAAAATCCCCGTATTTTCAATTGCAATCATTACACCTGTTCCACCTAAAAATAAATTAATTGCTTCTTTACATGATTTAATATTCTCTAAATAATCTTGTTTATAAGTTTCATATAATTCTACCGTTTGTTCAGGCATTGTGAAATGAATTCCTGGATTCATATGTAAATTTAAAATTTTAATTCCCAACCGATCCGCAATTCCAATCGATTCTTCAATAATCTTCAAATAGGCCTCTCTCTCTCTTCGATTGAAATGGCCTAAATCCAACTCTTCTGGTAAATGAATGGTAAATTCAACCCCATATTGCATTTTTAATCGATTAAGATATCGAACATTAATCCGATCAGGTTGACAGATTGGTAAATTTGCATTTAATTCTATAAAATTTAATCCTATTTTCTCACAAAATTGAATATTTTCTTCAATGTCTTTTAATTCTAATAACTGTGGCATTCCATATTTGATTCCTCTCATTAAACTCCCCCCCTTTCGATTAATCAATAAGGAATTTTATCCTCTTGCTTATCCCACATCTTAAAAATATCTAATGCATTTTCTCTTAATAGCGGCTTTAATTTTAAAATATTGGTGTTTTGTTTTCCTTTTAAATAATCATAAATGAACTCATCTGCAAATCCTATTTTATTTGCATCTTCAACCGTACAGCCATAATAGACCGTTTCAATTCCAGCCCATAATATAGCAGATAAACACATTGGACAAGGCTCAGAAGAGGTAAACAATAAACAATCGTTTAATTTAAATGTATTTAGTGTTCGTGAAGCTAATCGAATTGCATTTATTTCAGCATGACAAGTTGGATCATTTTCTTTTACGACAGTATTATGAGCTTTCGCAATCACTTGATTATCTTTCACAATCACTGCACCAAATGGTCCCCCATGTTTACACTTCACGCCATTTTCTGCTTCTTCAATTGCCATTTTCATATATTTTTCCATCTTCATCACCTTTTTATAAATGAAATTAAGACTCCACTATAATATATATCCACTTTATTATAAAAATAGACTAATTGTTTCAAAAAAAACATAAAAAAACTGTGAATAGAAACTATCCACAGTTTTTTAGCTTATTGTTAAAATTATAATTTAACGATGTTAGCTGCTTGAGGTCCACGGTTTCCTTCAACGATTTCGAATGAAACTTTTTGACCTTCTTCTAAAGTTTTGAATCCTTCTCCAGTGATTGCTGAGAAGTGAGCGAATACATCGTTCCCTCCATCAACAGTGATGAATCCGAATCCTTTTTCTGCGTTAAACCATTTAACTGTACCTGTAGTCATGAGAACTACCTCCTAATAATAACAATTCGCTTAAAGCCATATTTAAAAATTTTCATTCAATTAAAGCAGCGTAACACCACAAAAACTTGTTCAAATTTATAAAAAAGGACTATTAAGTTGTCTTCATTATATCACGCTCAAATAAATTAGGCAAACGAAATCTATTTTTTATGTATATTTTTTATTTTTTGTTCGACATATATTCAAAAAAACGACATTTTATGATAAAATGTGATTTTTTCCCCTTTTATTCTGATTTTTCCCAAAAGAGGAATCACCTAAAATTAAGTGATTCCTCTTTTTTTATTAGCCTAAAGATTCTTGAGACATTTGACGTAACTGGTTAAAGAATTTCTTTAATAACCAAATGGAAACTAATAATGTAATTAAATCACTTGCTGGTTGCGCAAAGAAAATGCCCTTAACACCTATTAACATCGGTAATCCTATAATAAAAGGTACTAAAGCTAGCACTTGACGAATTAAGGTCAATAAAATTGAAGGTCTGGCATGCCCAATCGCTTGGAAGAAAGTAATACACAACATAACAAATCCTACAATAGGGATGAAACTAAAATTAATTCGTAAAGCAGTGACTCCTAACTCCATCAAGTCTTGATTATTTGCACCACCAAATAAATACACTAATTGACTAGGGAAAAGTTGAACTAAAGCCCAAATCACTGTTGTTATGGCAGTAGAAATGAAACATCCAACTTTCATCATCTCCATCACTCGCTCATAGTTTTTAGAACCATAACAATAACCTAAAATAGGTTGTAATCCTTGACTTAATCCACTAGCCGGCATAATAACAAAGGGCATAATACTTGAAATAATAGCATACACAGAAATCGCAAGATCTCCACCGTATTTTCCTAAGTAAACATTATAGATTAAACTAATAAATCCAAACGCAATTTGAGCAATAAACAATGAGACACCTAATTTTGAAATTTTTTGAATAATAGATAGTTGAATTTTGAAATAATCTTTCTTTATTTTTATAACAGTATGACCACCAAACACAATGTAAAATCCGATTAACGCAGAAACAACTTGTCCTAAAACAGTCGCAAGTGCCGCCCCTTCTACACCCCATCCGAGTCCTATAATAAACCAAGCATCAAGCACAATATTTACAATGGCTCCACTAGCTGAAATAATCAATGCAAGATTTACTTTTCCTGACACACGTGTAAAATCATTAAAAACAAAGGTTAATCCTTGAAATACACTTCCTACTAGCATTATAAAATAGTATTGTTTAGCAACCGGTAAAACAACCTCACTTGCTCCTAAAACCTTTAAAAAGGAATCGCCTACTATCCATAAAACAAGTGTTACTACTAACTCTAATCCAATAATGTATAAAAACGAGTTTGCAAATGCTCGATTTGAATTCTCTATATCTTTTTCACCTAGGTTTAAAGCAAATAAAGTTCCACCTCCAGCACTGACTAAAAGAGCAAATCCCATTACAATAAAAGTAATAGGGAAACAAATAGATAATGCCGCTAACCCAATATCCCCTACATAATTTCCAACAAACATTCGATCTACAATGTTGTAGATTGCACTAATTAATAAAGCAATAATAGCAGGAGTTGAATATTTCATAATCAATGGAAATGCCCTACTCTCTTCCATCGGATTGTTCATTACTAAAACTTTTTTACTCATTTCTACTCTCCCTTTTCATAGCCTTCTGAAATTTTCTTCATCTCAATTGATAATTTTTGGATGGTTTCAACCGCAAGTTCACAATTTTCATATCCAATTCCTTCAATTACAGCTAACAATCTAGTATGATAATTTTTAACACAACGATTTAAGGTCTCTTCTCCATGTTTTGTTAACTCAATCAAAACAACTCGTCGATCAATTGATGAGTGTTTTTTTTGTACCATGTTTAGTTGTTCTAGTTCATTTAAAAGTTTTGTAATATTAGGTGATGTAATTTTTAATCCTTTACTAATATCCGTTACTTTAACTTCTCCTTTCACTTGATGTACCTTTGAGACCATTTGCAAAACTTGAAGATGACTTTTACGAATTTTAGCAGGTAAAATTGGTAAGTAATCAATTGTCTTTTTAGCTTCAAATAACATATCAATAACATCACTAATTAACTTCTCTTGTTTCTCTTCCAATTCTGTCCCTCACTTTCGAATATATATATGTATGTAACATATATATATTATATAACTTTATTTTGAAATTTCTATAATTAAATAGACTATCTTCATTTAGGAGATTTTGTTGGATTTTAAGAGCGATAAATATATGTTATACTATCCACGAGGTGGTAATAATGGATTATAATGAGTTATTAAATATAACAACTCGACTGGGACAGATGCTTCTTGAAAATGGAGCTGAAATATACAGGGTTGAAGAATCAATTCAACGAATGGCCTTGGCTTATGGTGTGAAAGAAGTAGATGTCTACGCAGTTCCAACCACTATAATCGTAACCATTAATACAGTAGGAAACTGCAACATAACAAAAACAAGACGAATTCATCAACGTTCAACGAACTTAGATAAAGTTGAACGCTTAAATAATCTTGCAAGATATACCTGTCAAACGACACCTGATTTAAAAGAAGTTAAAGAGGAATTAGAACAAATTCAAGCAAGACCAAAGTTTGGATTCAAGATGCAACTTTTTGCTTATGCTCTAACGTCTTCAACTTTTACTTTATTCTTTGGTGGAACAGTTTACGATGCATTATGCGCGCTTTTTATTGGCCCTATTATTAAAATTATTTCAGAATTAATGGATCGATTCCGAACGAATCCTTTTTTTATTACAATTATTTGTAGTATGGTTGCAGCCTTTTTAGCCGTCGTATCTTACGAACTTAACTTTGCACAAAATATTGATAAAATGATTATTGGTTTAGTCATGAACCTCGTACCTGGGGTTGCCTTAACCAACTCAGTACGCGATGTTATTGCTGGAGACTTTATTGCCGGTCAAACAAAAATGACGGAAGCTATTCTAACCGCAACTTCAATCGCTATCGGAACCGGAATTGCCTTATCAATGTCTAATATTTTTTAGGAGGTATCCTATGTCTATTATTCTCCCTTGTCTTTATTCCTTTTTAGCCTGCATTGGATTTTGTATTATTTTCAACATTCGCGGAAAAATGATTTTTTATGCCTCTATCGGCGGAGCCCTTGCCTGGCTTACCTTCGAATTAGCAGCCGTCTATCAAAATGACTTAATTCAATACTTCGCGGCAACTGTTGTCCTTTCTCTTTATTCAGAAATTATGGCACGTGTTCACAAAGTACCTGTTACCATCTTTTTAATTGCAGCCTTAATCCCACTTGTCCCCGGAAGTGGAATTTACTACACCATGGAACATTTCATCCAAGGAAATACACAAGAATTTTTATCAACCTTTATTCATACCTTTGCTATTGCAGGATCTTTAGCATTCGGAATCCTCCTGGTTTCATCACTCGTTTATCTGTGGAAAAAAATCGAAAATAATCATAAATTAAAATTAAATAAAAAAT
>NZ_AEXQ01000017.1:0-14244 GCF_000191865.1 Turicibacter sp. HGF1 | reverse complement strand
TTTTTTTCTATTCTAATGCTTCATTAAATCGGTCACTTAATTCAGTTAATAAGACATCTTGCTGGTCACGCCACTGGTCAATCGTTGTAATTTGTGAGGTAATATCACGTAAGACATCAATCATGACACTCGTAACGTCACTAATACTATCTTCATAAATACATTCAATATCATCTGTTGCAATAATACTGTTAGCTAAGGTTACCATAATTTGTTCCATGATGTCATCACTATGTTCTTCAAGTTGTGAGTAGAGCACTTTTTTAAGACGTGTGACACTCGGTGAGGATTGATAAGCCTGTTCTAAGAAACCAATAAACTTTTCAAAGTCCCCAACATTATCTTGAGGTTCGATTTCAAATAACATAATGAAGAATAAATTCCAATGAAATTCTTTATTCATGACATCAATAAAATAAGGACCTACAATTTTTTGGAATTGTGTTGTATATATCGGATCACGTTCAAACTTGATTGGAACATTGAAATGAACGGTTTGTTTTGAAATTTCGGATAATCGTTCGAGGGCTTTAATTAAGGTAGCTGTGTTTTGATTTAATTCAAATCCACCCGTTGGCGAGAAGGTATATTTCATAATGGTTTGACAGGCCTTTTTGATATTAACATTCATGCCAATCGATGCTTTTATTTTTTTAGCAAAGACATCGTTGCACATCTTCGCTAACATATCTTCAAATCCTTTACGTTGGTAATCTTCATCGGTTTGATTTTGTTCAACATTTCGATAAATAGTTAATAACTGTTTATCGAGTAAAGCCAAGTTATTTTTAATCGAATGCATCATCTCTTTTAATAAGTCATCCACTAGTAGGTAACTATAGTTTTTATAGATGATTTTATGTTCAATTTCTCCCCAAAAGGTATTAACGAGTGATTTGATTTGAAGTTCAAATGGTAAATCCGTATTTGTGTCGGTGATGATGCCATCAATTCGATAAATTTTGAATCCATTTTTTTGTTTTTGTGGTTGTCGACCATCTAAACTCAATTTAACATTTGGATTCATGTCATTGTAGTAATACCCTTCTTCATTTCGGATATTGAAATGTTTTCTGAGAATTTTATAAATTTCACGTTCATCTTGTTCAAAACGGCATTCAATTCTTACCCCTATTAAATCAGATAGATGGTAGATTAAACGAATCGGATCATTATATTTTTTATAGTATCCTTGACGTAAGATTTTTTCTTTTAAACTATCGTGGCTTTTAACACGTGATGTAATGTTTAAATATTCAATATCATATAAGTTAACAATTTGTTCGAACTCTATTTGTAATAAAGTTGAAATAATTTGGAGTTGCTCACTTTTTTTATCCAGTGTAGCCAACGCTTTTTCTATATACTTAAATTCTGCTAATGGCAAGATTAACGCCCCTTCTTTTTTAATACTTCTACCTTATTATTGTACAGGAATACAGCATTCATACAAATGGAAAAATAGTATAAATTTTTAGATTTTCAATAAAAAGCGCGCTAAGGTTAGCGCGTTCATTTGTTATCTTACCATTCTCTTTCCGATGAAAATCCGTATGATTCTACTTCGTATAACAGTTCACTAGCTGCAATATCTTGTGGTGTTACTGTCCGTCCTCCATTACTATCTAAATCAATCCCTACTTCATTAAATATTTTCCAAACAATATCAGAGCAATGCGTGGCACTTAAATCTTTTTTAGAGACAAACACATTATAGTCTAAATTTAAAAACTGTGTTTGGGCAATTTCAACGATTTGGTCCATTAACTCAGGCGTGGCATCTTTTAAACGTAATACTTTAACAGTCGGATAATAATCCCATTTAGAAAGGGGTTGTAGCGTTGAGGTTTCACCATAACCAAGTGATTCAAGGACAAGTCCCGCTTCTGCATCAACCACTACCCCGGCATGACCGTGACGAAAAAGCAAGGTATGACTTGATTTAGAAATTAAGATGTCTCCCTTTTGGACGTCTTGTAATGCATGACAAGGGACTTGATAGGATTCTTCATTAATACATTGTTCTTCAAGTGTAATTAACGTCATAGGATAATCGACAACTTTAAACGCATCCTGTACTTGTCCCATAACGGCTTGATCAGATTCAGAAACTGGAGGTGTATAAGCATTTAATTCAACTAAAAAGTTTAATAAAGTGACGATTAACATGGCCACTGTAAAAGTAATAAAATAGTAGTTTGGTTTCATAAGTGCCTCCAGTATTAGATAAAAAGAGTATTATTTAGTTATTATAACATGAAAATATCCTTTTTATACTTGACGAGTTTGGTTTACTCTATTTTCCAACTTTCGTACCACATTACAAAGGTCATCAACGCCCAAATTTTACGAGCGTGATTGTGTTTCCCGGTTGCATGTTGATCAAGATACCGAAGTGCTGATTTTTGGTTGATTAAATGCTCACACTGAGGGGATAAAATTAAGCGCTTGGCTTCATCATACAGTTCATTCTTGAGCCAGGTCTTTAATGGAACGGGATACCCTTTTTTATTGGCCTCATACACATGAGGTGGAATCATCTCTTTAAACGCTTCTCGCAAAAAAACTTTCGTTTGATTCTGCCCTATCTTTTCATTTGTTGTCAGTTGCTTTGCTAGTTGAAAGACCTTTTGATCAAGAAATGGAACACGTAATTCTAAGGCATGTGCCATCGATAGACGATCTGATTTGACCAAGATATCCCCTCTTAGCCAGGTATGAAGATCAATCATTTGCATTTGAGAGACAGGATCTAAATCTTGAATTTGTTCAAATAGTGGTGCGGTAATGTCTTTAAACGTAAAGTTTTGATCATAAAAATTTAACAACTGTTGTTTTTCACGTTCATTAAAGACAAAGGCATTTCCAACATACCGGTCCTTTAGGGGGATACACCCTCTTTCGATGAAACTCTTCCCTTTTACTCCAGTTGGAATCAAATGAGATAACGTGAGTAAACTTCTTTTCGTATTAGGTGATAAGTAATTAAAGACTTCAAGTGACTTAGGCTCACGATAAATCCGATAACCTCCAAACAGTTCATCTGCCCCCTCACCTGACAAAATGACTTTAACTTGTTTACGCGCTTCTTGAGCGACTAAATAAATGGCTGTTACGGAGGGATCGGCAACCGGGCTATCGAGATAATCAATGACTGTTTTGGTTGCCTCGATAAATTCTTGAGCGGTAATGAATCGGCTGTATAAAGGAATATTTAAAAAATCGGCGGTCTCACGTGCGGCCTCGATTTCACTATATCCCGCTTCGTGAAAGCCAATCGTGAAGGCTTTAATTTTTGGATGATATTGATTAGCACAAGCTGTAATGATAGTCGAATCCACCCCTCCTGATAAGAAGCATCCGACCTCTACATCGCTTTGTAAGTGAGCACGAACAGATTCTTTGATGACGGTTTCTAATTGATGTTTATGTAACGATGAGATTTGATGATGGGGAATTAATTGAATGGTATTATAAGCTTTGATTTCAATCCCTTTATTTCGTTGGTAGGTTAAATAAGTTCCGGGTTCTAATACTTTGACATCTTTCAAACACGTCAAAGGTTCTGGGATATATTGAAAGGTAAAGTAATGCTGTAAAGCAATAAAATCAAGACTAGCCTCAGGTATGGTAGATTGTTTAAAAGGTTTTAGTTCTGACGTTAAAAATAAAACATCATCTTCTACATAATAATACAACGGTTTAATTCCAAATCGATCCCGAACAGCAATCAGCTCTTCTGTTCGTTCATCGTATAAAACGAGTGAAAACATGCCACGTAACTGTGTAATGAATTCTTTTCCAAGTAGGTGATATAAACAAAGAATGACTTCCGCCTCACATTGAGTGTCAAAGGAAAAACCGAGTTTTTCTAATTGATTTCGAAGTTCTTGATAATTATAGATTTCGCCATTGAAGACGAGATGACAGTTATAGTCATCACGATGAAACGGTTGGACCCCCTGTTTTAAATCAATGATGCTTAATCGATTAAATCCAAGAATGAGGTGGTCTTTATAATACAAATCTTGATCATCAGGTCCCCGATGTTTCATTTTTTGTAAAGCCTGATATGAAAAAGCTAAATCATTTACGGTGATTTGCTTTTGTTTTATTAATGCAACTAACCCACACATGACAATCACCTTATCTTTTTAACATTTATGTGACATCATACGGAGAATTGAATGAATAAATGACAATAATCATGAGTTAATATTCTTGGTTTATCGTCACAATTCCTGACAAACGTTCGTTCGTATTTTATTGGGGCGGTGAGAAAAGTTAACCCCTATTCTATCGTTAAGCCCTTTTTAATGGTTTTATCATCTAAAATGTGGAAAAAATCACACTTTTAATGTTCATTTTAAAAAAAAGTATCTTTTTTATCTTCTGAACATTTGTTCGTTTTTTTATCTTGTGAAAATAAAAAAACGATAGATCATCTATCGTTTTAGCAATTGATAATGCTACCACCGTTAATATGAAGCGTGGCACCTGTCATATAAGACGCATCATTTGAGGCTAAGAAGACATAGGCTGCTCCAAATTCAACAGGTTGTCCCATGCGACCAAGAGCTGTATTAGCGCCATGCTGCGAAACTTTTTGTGCATCAAATGACGCTGGGATTAAAGGAGTCCAAATTGGACCTGGTACGACAGCATTAACTCTAATTTTCTTTTTCGCTAGATTTGTCGCTAACGAACGCGTGAAGCTTGTTAAAGCCCCTTTAGTAGAGGAATAATCGATTAAAGTTTCATTCCCTTCATACGCTGTAATGGATGTGGTATTAATGATACAGTCTCCTTCGGTTAAATGAGGTAAAACCGCGCGTGTTAAGTAAAAGGGACCAAAAAAATTGACAGCGAATGTTTTATGTAAGTCTTCATCTTTAATCAGAGTTAAGTCATTTTGAGGATATTGAACTGCAGCATTATTCACTAAAATATTAATTTGATTAAAGGTAGACATCGTTTTTGACACGACGGCTTCACAAAACTTAGGATCGGCGATATCTCCTTGAATTAGCAAACATTCCCCTTGGTGGGCCTCAATGATACGTTTTGTTTCTTCTGCATCTTCTACTTCATCATAGTAAACGATGACGACTTTTGCGCCTTCTTTTGCATAAGCAATTGAAACGGCTCGACCAATTCCAGAATCGCCTCCTGTAATGATGGCTACTTTTTGATCCAATCGCCCACCCGATTTATTATATTCAGGATGTTCAAAAATGGGTTTCGGATCCATTTGCGACTCAATTCCGGGTTGTTTATTTTGAGTTTGAGGTTTAGCAGTGCTTGGAAATGAAGCATCTGGTCTAGTCATATCTCACTGACAGCTCCTTTTTGGTAGTATTTTTTTAATCTTTAGTAGTTTTGTCAAATTTGTATAAACTATGAGAAGAAATAATAAAATTGAATGGAACTTCTCTTGCTTGTCAGTCTTTTGCCATGCTAAACTAATGATGATTTAAAAAATAAAGGGGAACAGCTTATGAGACAGTTAGGTCTAATTAAACGATATATTGGAATGAGGACCTTAAAAACAGGAATCGCCGTTGTCCTGACACTCTACTTAGGACAAACTTTTTTAATTAGCAATGTGTTTTATGCTGTCATTGGGACGATTTTTGCACTGCAAAATACGATGAAAAGTTCATTAGTCGCAGGAAAAAATCGATTGCTCGGAACGGTTATGGGAGCGATCATTGGCTTTTTATTTGCTCAACTTCAATTACATAGTCCACTATTTATCGGTCTAGCCGTTATTATGACGATTGTTTGCTGTAATTCATTTAAAATTAGTTCATCGATTATCATTGCTTCGACGGTTTGTGTTTCTATTTTAATTGGAATTCAAGGTCAAGACCCATTAATCTATTCGATTTTACGCACGACGGATACATCGATTGGAATCATTGTTGGGATTTTTGTGAACTATGTGATTGCGCAACCGAATTACCTAGGAACGCTAACAAAGGAAATTGAAACCATTGAAGACATGACGAAAAACTTAGTAAAAAACATTCTCATTCATCAGGATTTAGACGTCAACTGCTTACATACAGAATTAAGTCGTTTAAATACGATTTATCAGAATTATTGTGCGGATCGACGCTTTGATAAAAATCCCGTTTCTTTAAATCAATTAAAAGTTACGATTGAAGCCTGTCATGATATTTATTTTCATGCCAAATGTATTGCTTGTTTAAGTGTTGAGGAAACCGATTTAACTATTAAAAATCGTTTGCAAATCATTGATTTCTTCCATCATGGTTGTCAAGGAGACGTTCACTTAGAGCAACCTATTGATTCAATCTTTAACTATCATATCGAGAAGATTTTAGAAGAATTGAGATTGTTGACTGTGACAGTTGATGCTTTAACGGACCATTTAAATCAATAAAAAACACACCGTTTAAACGGTGTGTTTTTTATTCCCGCTTACTAAGTATCACAGCAGAGTCTAACAGAACTCCCATCCTAATTTTTTTACAAACTGTTCTGCCACTCTTCTTCACCGTTTAAAGAATGGCGTTTGCCTCACTCAGGTAGCTCATTCTCTCGTTTCTTAAATCGGAGTCATCCCCCGGTGCCTATATTTTGATTTCAAATCGGTTAAAAATACAGTCTTTCCCACAGTTTTGCATTTGCATGGCGAACACTAAGGCTTCTCGTTTTGTTTTAAAACAAGCATAATGACAAATTTCGTGTTCTTTCTCGTGGACCACATATAGACAAATCCAGTAATGCTTTGGATGGTCAACCACATATTCTAAATCATCAATATCTAAGATGACTTCTTCATTATCGAGTCGGTCTAGAGCTGCCTCGGCAAAAAGGTATTTATTCACATCAATATCAGATTCTGTCCATTTGTCCTCAATAATCTGAATCATGTCATTCATTTTTTCAATTAAATCGTGCCCTAAAATCGTCAATTCAAGGACATTCCACGTATATTCTTCATCAATATTTGCATAAATTTTATATAAATCTGCACCGACTTCTGCTAGTTGCTTGTGGCAGTCTTCTACTTGATGATATAGCTGCCGATCAACTAAAATGACAATGTTGTTATTAAAAAGCAAACTGTCACTCGTTTCTAACATTTCCTCAATTTCACTCAGGCAGATTTTGATATTTCGTTTGATTCGAAGCATGGTTTGATCTAACATCGTCTGATCCCCCCTTTTTTACTACTAATATATGACAATCAGCGGGATTGAATAACCCAAAAAGATGAAATTTCGCCTTTTACAGTCAAAAAAACAGAGCTCTATTAGATCTCTGTTTAAGGTGATATTGATAAAATCATTCAAATTTCCCGTTTCATTTAATCATATCCTGAAATCCTCATTGTTTTTGCTTTTTTCCCCTTTTTTTATGATTAGGAATTGCCTTCGTTATCGTTAATTTGATCACGATAAGATAGGATGGTACTTAAAAAGATACTGAGACAAATCACACTAGTTACTGAGATAAGCAATGAGATCGTTTTAGCCGCCATCGTGGTGGGGGTGATATCCCCATATCCAATGGTTGTAAAGGTAATAATGGTGTAATAAAATAAATCAAAATAGTTGTTGGCATTGGAAAAAACAGGTACTTCATGTGGAAGATGACAGACTAAACAGACCATGAGATAGAGATTTAAAATGAGCATTATTAGAATTAAAATCGCAGCGATCATAATTCTTGAAAAAGAAGTTTGCTGTTGTTGAACCGATTTGACGTAGGTTGGATTAATCATCATCGTCATCAAGGTCTTTAAGTTCAAGAAATAGCAAATCCCCATCCCAATCAAGCTAATGGAAATATTTTTAGCAAATTGGTCTGGAAATAGTAATAAGACTAATAAAAACGTGCTAATCATCGTATAACTTAAGATAAAGTCCATTTTAAGATTCTGATTTTCGACACGATAGAAGAAAAGATGAATTTTATTACTTAGTAATAGGACATAACCAATCGCATAGTGAACTAATAAAAAGGCAAAGAGGACAATCCCTCCTTTAATCAGGGGTTCAAAATGGAGGATAGAAGCATCAACTCTAAGATGGCGAAAGATTCCTGTTGCGAGTGACACAAACGTTGAAACCTGTGCAAAAATAATCAATCCACCTTGAACGAAGCGTGTTAATAAAGAGCGTTCAAGAAATAAGAGTCGATACATCCGATTAATCTCTAAAATAAGGTGGCGAATCGTCTTCAAAATGCCAAAATCAAGTGTTCGATGTCGAAAAATTAAAATCGAAATAACAAGAAACGTTAAACTAATTAGTAAAAATTGTCCCATTGAATCTTCTCCTCTCATTAAAAAATACCCTTTTGAGGTTTAATGTGTCCGTTTTACTGAATAATATTTAAAGGAGAATCTAATAAATTTATTTGTAAAGGACGGTAGAATCATGGCGATAAAATTAATTTGTATTGATATGGATGGAACCCTATTAATGGATGATCATCAAGTGAGTGAAGTAGATCAAGCAGCCATTAAAGCGGCTGTTAAGCAAGGTGTTCATGTCGCAATTACAACAGGACGTGTTTATAATTGTGCCAGACTCTATGCCAAAACCATTGGGTTAACGACGCCCATTATTGCCTCAAATGGAGCATTTATTGGGGGAACAAATGGAGAAACCATTTATGAAAATCCGCTATTGATTGAGGATGTCCGTGATTTTTTAGAGATTACGACACAGCATGGGCTTCTCGCCTATTTAACGGCTAACTTTGGACTTATCTCCTTGCAAGAACTACCAGAGACGAATCTTTATAAACAATTGAATAAAATGTTAAAAGAAGACGAACAAATCCAACTAGTTGTCTTATCGAGTTTAGATGAAATCTACGGACACTATGAAGGTCAAATTTTAAAAGGGGTTTGTTTGGCACCTAACCAAGACATTTTAAATGAAGTAAAAGCAGAAATTAAAGCGAAGTGCCCTCATTTAGAAGTTGTTTCATCTTGGAAAAACAACTTTGAAGTCATGAAAAAAGGTAGCTCTAAAGGTGAAGCTGTCAAACAGTTAACCAAGTATTTTAATCTAACACCGGATGAAGTGATGTGTATTGGCGATAGCGAAAATGATTTATCAATGATTCAATTTGCTGGGGTTGGGGTGGCCATGGGCAATGCAACTGAGGATGTTAAACAGGCCGCTCAGTTTATTACCACGTCTAACAAAGAAGGTGGTGTTGCCAACGCTATTGAACACTTTGTGTTAAATCAAAAATAAAAAAGCCAAGATTTCTTGGCTTTTATTGTGGTGTTCCACAGTGAGGACAATAGTCATAAGTTGGATCAATTTGTTTACCACAGTGTTTGCAATGAGTTAAAGCAGAAGACATCTGTGACTGAAGGGGTTCTAAGTCCCAGAATGTCAAACTAGACTGTTCTCCCGCTTCAATGGCCTGTCCTTTTTCTTTATCTATGATGGCAATGGTTTGACAATTTGAACAAACGACATAGTAGGTTGTCTTCCATTTGATCAGTGGAATAAAGAAAAAGTGAAAGACATAAAAGTGTTTAAAAAGTGTCATGGGTACCGTTTGTTGACATCCTTTACAACTGATCGGTGTCAGCGGTCCAATTTCTTGATCTTTTGTTTCAATACCAAAAATTCCTATAAAAAACATGATTCTCACCTATCAATATATCTTTATTCCTTTATTATACCCAACTTATGAACTTCTAGCAAATCACTGTGTTTCAAGGAACGTTTCAATGGTGGCAAATGAGCGAATTGGGATCGAGTGTTCCTTTAAAGTAGTAATGAATTGATTTTCAATTTTAAAGGTTTCAATTGAAAAATTCTCAAGATTTGAAGCATCAAAATAACACAATAGGTCAAATCTCGGAAAATGAAAGTCTTCAGTTATTTCGTTAAGTTCTACTTGAACTTGTGCTGCACTTAAATAGACGAGTGCCGCATTTTGAAGCTGACACTGTGTATAAATTTTATTGAAGCTTGAACAAAGCTCTTCGTATCGCCCAATCAGTTTTTCATAATCAAGGTCTTGTTTTTGATTATCCTGTTGTTTAAGTAAAAATTCCGTGCTTTTAATTAACGCCATACAAGCCAATTGAAGATCACGATTAGAAGTTGTCGTCACAATAAAATCGTATAACTCTAAAAAATGAAGCGGAAGCTTACGCATTTGTTTTAAATCTTCCACCTGTGTTTTAAGACCACGATGAAAGTACGTTTGATTAAAAAAAGCAACACAATCTGATAATTGACAGATAATAGAGGCGGCATGAAGTCTTGATTCACACGTTGAATTTGCCAGGATTAGTTCCCCCATTGTTTTCTTGGCTTTTGTTAGTTGTTGCTTCGCTTTACTTAACATAAATGCTCGATCACTTAAATGTTTATGAAGTTTTAATTGCAAATGCTTCAATCGTCTCTCATCTTCAATCGAGTTTGCATATAAAATTTTTACATCTCCAACACAAGGCGTTAAACGGTCATTAAAGTCTGCAATCTCCTCGACTCGATGCCAGCTCATTGGAAATAAATCATAACCAATATCTTTTATAATAAATGTTTGACTTAATTCATAAGCACGCTCTGTTTTTGGAATAAAATATAAATCTACATCTGACAAGTCATTTGACGTTCCGTTTTCATATGATCCGTAGAGTAATAACAAACTTACATCTTCAGCATATTCTCGTTTAATGGTATTAAGGGCCCATTTAATCACTTGATCATTTTGATAACTCATCGTCTCCCCCTAAATGAATGGCATAAATATCTATAATTTAGTATAGAAATGAGCCGAGGGAGATAGAACAAAAAAGACACAGATTATCTGTGTCTTTTTTGCGATTAATTCATCGGGCGTTGTCCTTTACCACCCATTCCGCCCATACCAGCGGCTCCTCCCATTGAACCTTGAGTTTGCCCAATCGTTGTGATGGTGTTTGAAAGTGTGACACTACCAATTTCTGTTCCACCAGAGTATGAACCTTCAGTATAAATTCCATCTGTTACGACTCCAGAAGACGTTCCTCCACTTGAAACCGTATAGGTTGCACCTGATGTTAAAGCAGGAGTTGAAATGATAATGGATTGTCCTGATTTAGCAGGTGCAAACGTAAAGATATCTTCCCCATTTTCTGACTTAATATTAATCAGCGTTCCTTCAGAGAATGAGGTTCCAATACTTAAAATAGGTTGCGAAGAAGTTGAACTTGGAGTTTGCGCCATCCCAGAACTTCCAGCAGCGACTAATGTTCCACCTTTAATATTGAAAGTTCCATCATAATCAAGAGCACCATTTCCACTATTTGTCGGTCCATTGACAATCACGGTTCCACCATTCATTTCAATGGATCCATTCGCATCTAATCCATCGCCTGATGCATCAACATAAAGTAATCCACCATTTAAATAAATCATTCCATTAGAAGCAGAGAAATTATTTTGACCTGGACGTCCACTAGTAGCCGAGGCATCATTCCCTCCAGCAGCATTGACTCCATCATCCTTTGATACGACATAATAACTTCCATCGTTAACGTTAATGGTTGTGGCTTCTAATCCCTCATATGATTGGGTGATGTTAACCTCTCCCCCATTTAAATTAAGGGTTGTATCAGCATGAATCCCATCATCTCCAGAAGCAATTTCAAAGGTTCCTCCATTAATATTGATTGAATCATTTGAGTGAATCGAATCATCTGATGAGTCAATGGTAAAGGTTCCGCCGTTAATTGTAATATCAACAACTGCTTTGATTCCTTTGGCGCTTGATGAGCTTGTTTCCGTAGTCGTTTGGCTAGCGGGTGCTCCCCATTGCCCCCAAATCATGTTAGTATTTGTTGATGAGCTACTATTCGTACTTCCTCCCCCTGATTGAATATCAAAACTTCCACCATTAATCGTAACGTTTGTTTCCGCTTGAATTCCATCAAGTCCCGCTACAATGTTTAACGTTCCACCATCAATCGTAATATAACCACGTGTTGGATCTTCGGCGTTACTTGATTGTAATCCATCTCCACCGGCATTAATGGTAAGGGTTCCATCTTCAATTTCAATTGAATCTTTTCCTTTTAATCCATCACCGACTGATGTTACGGTGATATTTCCATTTTTAATTTTCAAATCATCTTTGCTGACAATTCCATGATCGTAGTTTGCATTCACCACTAATGATCCTGTTCCTTTAATTTTTAGATCATCTTTACTGAATATTGCAGCATTAGGTTCATTATTGGTTGGATCTTCAAGAACATATGAATCGCTATCAGTGACGATGTTTTCTGTTCCTTCCACTAAGTTAATGATTGCATTTTTAGCATTTTTGACATAAATAGGTGCACTACTTGAGGAAGTAATCTCGACGCCATTTAATACTAGCTCGACATCTAACTCATCTGAACTATCTACAATGATTTGTCCATCAGTTAATGTTCCACTAATGTTATACGTTCCACCTGATGTAATTGTAATGGTATTTCCATCAATGCTCACGCCATTTCCTTCAACCGTTGTTTGATCTTGTTTTAACTGAATCGTCGCATTGGCTGACACTGTTGATTGAGTACTTAAACTTTGTGACGAGCTTGTCTCATCAGTTGCTTGAGTGTTCGTTATTGTATCGTTATTACTGTTTGATTGGCATGCTGATAACCCCATAGTTGCTAAGAAGGCAAGGAAAAGGGTTCCTTTATGTTTGTTATTTAATTTCATTTTGACTGTCTCCCTTCAAATATAAAGCTTTGACGATATTAAGTATAAAAGAGAAGTCTGAAGATAATCTTAAAAAATTTAAAGATGATTACTCCAAAACTTGGGCAACAGCGTATTTATTCAATGAGCGGTTCTTTATCCCTTCCTCTTTGAGGAAGTTAAAATATACTATAATGAGCAAGTTACAAGGAGGTAAATATATATGGCATACACGTACAAAGTCATGCATCTTGATTAAACGCAACACAATCTAAAGTATAAATATGGAACAAGCTTTACCCCAACAGAGATTACCTACCATCAAACCTCAAATAATGCTTCGGCATTAAATGAACGAAACTATTTGAATAATCGAACTGATAATGTGTACATTGGATTTCATATCGTCGTCGATGATCAAATGGCCATTGAATGCTTGCCACTCAATGTTCAAACATGGCATGCTGGAGATGGTTCAACAGGTGCAGGAAATATGAAGTCAATTGGGATTGAAATGGCCTATTCTACAAGTAGCGACATTAGTTTAAGAAATGCAGCCATTGAAAATGGTGCTAAAGTCATTGCATCGTTAATGAAAACTTACAATATTCCAATGGCAAAAGTCTTACCTCATCAAGCACGGAGTGGAAAACATTGCCCACATGATATTCTAGATCGCTATGGGAATGAGGTGTTTAGAGTCTTGATTCAAACAGAATATCAAAAATTAACTGAATCAACCACTACCCCAAGTACGCCCTTAACACCGGTTAATTTTTCGGTTGGAGACAGCGTTGAAGTTTTACAAACTATTTCTGGGTACTCGACATCTTTGGCAACTAAAGCTTCAACTTCTGTTAGTGCTGGAACTTACAAAGTTTATAAAGTAGCTTCTAATGGGCTACATGCTGTTAATATTTCAAAAACAGGGACGGTAGCGGGAGCTTGGGTTAATGCGACTGACCTAAAAAAAAACAATAAAAGTTTAAGTGTTGGGAATCAAGTTCAGTTAAATACGGCTGCCTCAGGTTATAAGGCAGCTACTAGTTCTGTGGCATCGAGCCTTTTGGCTAGTGGGAAGTACATCGTTTTTAAAGTAAGTGACGGAAGTCCCCATTCAATCAATCTTTCGAAATCAGGAATTGCTCCTGGAGCTTGGGTTGATGAAACAAACGTAAGTTTCATTTCAACGCAATCCTTTAACCATGGAGATCAAGTTGAAGTGGTTAAACGAATTAACGGATACGGGACTTCAACGACAACCATCGCCACGACTTCTGTGAATATCGGAACATACTATGTTTATAAATATGTTGAGGGGGCAACCCACGCACTAAACATCTCAAAATCAGCAACAACTCCTGGTTCATGGGTTAATATCAGTGATCTTATGCTCGTTTAATGTTTTAAAAGCGGCACATCCGATGAGGGATGGCCGCTTTTTCTCTTAGATTAAGTTTCACTCACCCTCACTTAATCTTCATCTGCTTTAGTACGATCTTCCCTTTTTTTAAATTTAAATACTTTGCTTATTCATTATTTTCGTTAATAAAAA
>NZ_AEXQ01000018.1:0-5967 GCF_000191865.1 Turicibacter sp. HGF1 | reverse complement strand
GATGCTATAAAAAAGGCGCTGCTTAGTTAGCAACACCAAATATTATAGAACCGAAATAATCTAGATTAAAGAAGCAATCGAAAGGTTGCTTCTTTTTATGTGCTTCGAAAATTTTAGGGGGGGGCCCATCCCTCGAAGAGGGTATCCTCAAATGATGGGGCTTTTCCTTGTGGTGTTAAGTGACTTAACTTACCACTTTAGTGCAACTATATGCCGAGTGAAGCGAGGCGATTTCATAGTTGATAGTCGAGGTGTGAGCAAAGACCATATTAGAAGAAGAAGTCGATATTAAGTGACTGAAATTACCGCTTTAGTATAACGATACTTCAGGTATGGTGGAGTGATCCTTCATCAGTAGGTGAGCCGAGAGCTGAACGTATCTGATAAGAAATAGTCTAATTTTAAAGGAGCGACCAATGGTTGCCTCTTTTTATGTGGCGTGGAGTTGAGGATTAAAAAAGAGGAACTACAGAATTTTCTATTAGATAAGCATAAATTATTTAATAGAATTTTTTTATTTTGGTAAAATAATGGGATTAATGTTCGAATAGAGAATGTTCCGGGGAATCAGGATCAATAGGTCAATCATTAATAGGGTGTTTAAGGTAGTCCCAGAAGGGATCGGCGAGACACCTTAACTTTTAATCAGTAAAAGGGAGGTTATAAGTGTTTGATGATCAATTTGATTTTAATTATTAGCTATTAATTAACTAAATTTTGAGTTTGAATTGTATCGATACGATATATGATAATGTTTACATGTTTAAAATTGTACGTATAAAAAAGCTCTAATTTATCTATAATTGTGTTACAATTAGGACGAAAAAGACATAACCATTTACGAGAGTGTATGAGTTTTCTCGCGATCATCATTAAACATTGTGTTTTTTAGATAGAAGGAGTGACACTTATGGAATCAATTATCAAATCTGTAACGGCAAAAGCTTTAGGAGTAGATGAATCAAATGTTATCATTGATCATCGTTTAATGGGGGGGATGTCAAACTTCACTTATGTGGTTGAAGTAGAAGGAGCTAAATATACGTTTAGAATTCCTGGAAAAAATGCAGAAGTGTTTGTTGACCGCCAAGAAGAAAAAGAAAATATCGCGATTATTGATGCATTAGGAATCAATAATGAGACGATTTATGTCGATGTTGAAAAAGGATATAAAATTGCTAAGTTTGTGGAGGGAACTCCATTGAGTGAAGCAGAAGATGCACAACCTTACTTAGATGAAGTGGCAGTTGTTTTGCATAAACTTCATGATTCAGGATTAAAAGCGATGAATGATTATCGCCCTTATGACCGATTAGATGCTTATGAAAAGTTGGTAAGCGATAAGGGTGAGTATCATACTGAGAAATATTTTGAATTAAAAGAAGAATTTTTAGGATATCGTTCCTTCTTAGATCAATTTCCATTAGTGATTTGTCACAATGATAGCCAAATTTCAAACATGGTGGTTGAAGCAGATCACACGTATTTATTAGATTGGGAGTTTGCAGGAAATAATGATCCGATGTATGATGTGGCTTGTGTTGGAAACAAGGATTTCGAGTTAGCATTAGCCTTTTTGCCGATTTATTTAGGCCGTGAGCCAAAAGTCGAGGAGTTAAAGCGTCTTTATTTATGGCGTGCTTTCCAATGCTTACAATGGCATAATGTTGCGTTATATAAAGACTTAATTGGATTAAGTGAGGACCTTCATTTAAATTTCAAGGCGATTGCAAGCATGTATTCAATGAAAGCTGAACAGTTCCTAACAGAAGTTAAACAATTTGAAGCATAGTCAAAGGCTGAGAAGAAATTCTCAGCTTTTTTTGTTTCAAATAAGAGGGATTGGTTAAAACTATTCATATCTATTAGCTGAACGGATTAAAATGATAAAGATGGAAAGAAGGGGTTAAACATGTGGCTCATAGCGATTTATCAAATGTTATTTGGTGTTGTTGATTGGTCGATGTCTATGGGTCAAGAGATAGTGGAGGAGATTGAGATGCAAGGATTTAAAATCATGACACTACAAGAACGATATGGTGATGAAGTAAAACAATGGGTTTATTTAGATGAAAGTGTTTTGGGTTATGATGATTTACGTTATTTATCGGTATTGCATTTTGGTTTTGATGGATATATTTATGAAGGTGAAATCATTGTTAATCAAAAAGTAGCGGATGAGGTGCTAGCTATTTTTAAAGAGTTATACGGGATGAGATATCCGATTGAAAAAATGAAAGTGATGAGCTGTTATGGTGGTTCAGATGAGTTATCAATGATGGATAACAACAGCAGTGGATTTAATTTTAGAGAAATAACAGATGGTGGGAAGTTATCAAAGCATGCGCTTGGACTTGCAATTGATTTAAACCCACGGATTAATCCGTATATTAAATCAGGCACTGTATTGCCAAGCAATGGGGTTAGCTTTGTAGACCGAAATCAATGCATTCAGGGAATGATTAAACAGGGAGATTGTGTGTATCAGATTTTTAAGCGATATGGTTGGACATGGGGGGGAGATTGGACATCGCTTAAAGATTATCAACATTTTGAAAAATAAATAAAGCCAGGACAATCCTGGCTTTATTTGCGTTTAAATAACACTTTATCACTTGTAATATGTGAGGTTGTATCCCACGTTGAGGCATCTAATTCATCATAAGCTTCTAAGAAATCAATGACTTCTTTGGTGATTGGAGTTGGAGTTGAAGCTCCTGCCGTAATCGCAACTGTTTCAACGCCCTTTAACCACTCTAAATTTAAATCACTTAAATCTGCGATTCGATAGGATGGTGTGTTAGCACGTTCAACTGAAATTTGTGATAAACGGGCCGTATTATTACTGTGTGGATCCCCTACGACAATTGTTAAATCGGCTGCACCTGCTTGATTTGCTACCGCTTCTTGACGAACCTGAGTTGCGTTACAAATTTCTTTAATGAAGATCGCTTTTGGGAATTTTTCTTTGATTTTTTCAGAAAGAGAAAAAACATCCCATAAACTCATCGTCGTTTGATTGGTAATGATGATTTTATCATTGGAGATTTGTAAGTTTTCAAGTTCGTTGGCATTTGAAATTAAATGAATGTGATGTTCATCAACACCAAGTGCGCCCTCTGTTTCTGGATGACCATTTTTTCCAATATAAATGACATCATACCCTAAGTCAATGTGTTCTTTCATTAACGTATGTGTTTTAATCACATCTTTACAGCTAGCGTCAATGACATAAAGTCCTTTGTCAATTGCTTTTTGTTTAACGATGGGAGAGATACCATGTGCTGTGAAAATAACGGTTCCTGATTCAATGTGATCAAGAAGCTCAGCACGTGTTTTTTTCTTATCATCAATGGTAATCACCCCGAGTTGATTGATAGCATCTGTTATATGTTCATTATGAACAATCATTCCTAAAACATAGATTGGGCGTGGAAGTGTCTCATCATGTGCCGCGCTTTGAACTATATTTAAAGCACTGATCACACCTTGGCAATAACCACGTGGAGCAATTTTAATGACGTTCATGGATAGTCACCTCTTTTTATAATTTGTCTTATTATATCATATTTTAGTGTTTATCTCCTAATAATAAAGAATATAGGTTGAATTTGGTGGTCAAACTTTGGTAAGATAGAATTTGTGCGTAAAAAGGAATTACAACTTAGATAGAAATCATGGTTTATGAATGATTAAAGTTAGTCATACTAACAATTGAAGGAGTGGTATTAATGTCTGAACGTTTTCAAGATTTAAATATAAAGCCATACTTAAAGGCAGCGATTGAAGATTTACACTTTGAGGAATTAACTCAAATTCAAGAACAAGTTATCCCATTAGCATTAGAAGGTAAAGATATTATTGGTCAGTCTCAAACAGGGAGTGGAAAAACACATGCGTTTTTAATTCCAATCTTTGAGTCACTAAAAGAAGACGTGCAACAAGTGCAAGCGGTGATTACAACCCCAACACGCGAACTTGCTGAACAAATTTATATTGTAGCAAGTCATTTAGCGTCATTTAGCGAAACACCAATTAAAATTGGACGTTATGTGGGGGGAACGGATAAAAAGCAAACGATTGAAAGATTAGGGGTACAACCTCAAATCGTGATCGGAACACCAGGACGTATTAAAGACTTAGCCATCAATGAACGTGCGTTATTAGTTCATACAGCTAAAATGTTTGTCGTTGATGAAGCAGATATGACACTTGAAACAGGATTCTTAACAGATATCGATCAAATTGCAGGTACAATGGGAAAAGACTTACAAATGATGGTCTTCTCAGCAACAATTCCTCAAGCATTAAAGCCGTTCTTAAAGAAATATATGACAGTTCCAACTCATATTCACATTCAACCACGTCAACAAACAGCGGTTAAAATCAATCATATTTTATATCCAACGAAACACCGCAGCCGTGTTAATATTGTGGCAAATTTACTTAAAACCATTAATCCATACTTAGCGATTATCTTCGTTAATACCAAACAACATGCCACAGAAGTTTCGAATGCTTTAACATCACAAGGGCTACAAGTTGGGCAGATCCATGGGGATTTAACACCACGTCAACGCCGTCAAATGATGCAACGTATTCGTAATTTAGATTTCCAATACATCGTGGCAACGGATATTGCAGCACGTGGAATCGATATTGAAGGAGTTAGCCATGTTATTAACTATGAACTTCCTCAGGATTTAGAGTTTTATATCCATCGTGTTGGTCGTACAGCGCGTGGAAATTATGATGGAGTAGCTATTACATTATATGATTCAGCCGAAGAAGAATTATTACAAGAGTTAGAAGAACGTGGAATTAAATTCAACTATAAAGAATTAAAAAACGGTGAATTGGTAACGGTTAATGCTCGTAATAGTCGCCAAAAGCGTGAAAAGAAAGAAAATGAAATTGATAAAATTGCAAAGGCAAAAGTTCGTAAACCGAAAAAAGTAACACCAGGTTATAAAAAGAAAATGAAGTTTGAAATGGATAAAGTAAAACGTCAAGAGCGTCGTAAAAGAAAGTAAGGTGAGCTAGATGTTAAAAATCGGATCTCATGTTGGGATGGCTGGAAAAGAGATGTTACTTGGAGCTGCTAAGGAAGCTCATTCATATGGAGCGAATACGTTTATGATTTATACGGGTGCTCCTCAAAATACACGTCGTAAAGCAATTGAAGAGTTAAATATCGATGCGGGATGGAACTATATGAATGAACATGGGATTTCTGATATTGTGGTTCATGCGCCTTATATTATTAACTTAGCGAACACTGTAAATCCTGAAACATTTGAATTAGCGGTTGAGTTTTTAGCTAAAGAGATTGAGCGTTCGGTTGCCTTGCGTGCGAAAACGATTGTTTTACATCCTGGTGCTCATGTTGGTGCAGGCGTGGAAGCGGGACTTGATAAAATTGTTGAAGGATTAAATGAAGTCTTAACAAAAGATACAGCGATTACGATTGCACTTGAGACAATGGCCGGTAAAGGAACTGAAATTGGACGTAGTTTTGAAGAATTAGCCTATATTTTTGAACATGTCGTTCATAATGAAAAATTACGCGTTTGTTTTGATACATGCCACGTTCATGATGCAGGTTATGATATCGTGAATGACTTCGCTGGCGTTTTAGAATCATTTGATCGTTTGATTGGAAAAAAACAAATCGCTGCTTTTCATATCAATGACAGTAAAAATATATCTGGCGCTAAAAAAGACCGCCATGAAAACATCGGATTTGGTGAAATCGGATTTGATGCGTTAAAATATATTATGTATCATAAAGATTTTGAGAAAGTTCCTAAAATTTTAGAAACACCTTATGTTGGGATGGAAGGTTCGAAAGATAAAGTCCCACCGTATAAACAAGAAATTGAAATGTTTAAAAAAGGTGAATTTGATCCAAAGAACTTAGAACGCATTTTAGGACGTTTATAACAAAAAAGACAGGAAACCGTACCA
>NZ_AEXQ01000019.1:0-4526 GCF_000191865.1 Turicibacter sp. HGF1 | reverse complement strand
GTACGTATACTAAAATAAAAATGTCTTATTTATAGAGCTATTTTTTTATTCAATATAAACCATATTAGGATAAATTTTTTCCATGACTTCGTCAGGATAATAATCATCAAAAAATGCTTCAATTCTATTGCTTGGAGGTATTTCTAATCTTCTTTCAGATTGACGGTAAAGAGCCATAGCAGATGCCGATGTATTGAACACCATAAAGAAAACTAATATCCAAGTTAATGGAATACCAATATGATTTGGGATTTTTTCGATTAAGATAGAAGCTTTCGGGAAAATATATCGAATCCAAGCAATGGCTAATAATCCCCAAAATAATGAGTAAAGTAAATTAACTCGACCATTTAAATTGAACCAAAAATTACTATAGTCCCAAGATATAGTCCCAAAACATTGCTCTTGAAAATAGCTACAAATATATTCAAAAATACTTCCAATCACAAATCCTCCTGCTAAGATGATTCGGTCTGGTTTTTCTCTTAAAGGATAGAGGCCAGCGGTCATGCATAAAGCACCTAATCCGTAAACTAGATTAAAAGGCCCAAGAATTAAGCCAGTTCGACTCTCAATAACACCACGGGTTATCATACACCATATCGTTTCAATGACGACTCCTAAGAAGGATGCGACAAAAAAAAGCCAAAAAAGCTTATAAAAGTTTAATCCTTTAGCAAATGATGAAGGATGATGTGAAGTCACCATGATAGATCGCCTCCTACAGGACATTGTCCTAACGTATCTCTTAATAAAATATACAAAGAATAAAAAAAGGTAACATTAAAAACAGTTTTTTTAGCCATATTAAGATAGATAAGTTTAAATAAAGGAGTAGTTGTATGAATGTTAAATTTAAAGGAAATTATGTGACACTTGAAGGAACTCATGTTAAAGTAGGACACCCTTCTCCGAAATTTGTTGTGACTGATCAAGAATTAAATGCGGTTGAATCTAAAAATTTTACAGGTAAGAAGGTTTATGTTAGTGTTCCCTCCATTGATACACCCGTTTGTGATACAGAGGTTCGTCGGTTTAATCAAGAAGCAGCAGCGCTTGATAATGTAAGTGTTTATGTCATTTCAATGGATCTTCCCTTTGCACAAGCTAGATGGTGTGGAGCGGCTGGAATTGATAACGTACAAGTTTTATCTGATTATAAAAAACATGACTTTGGTATGAAGTTTGGAACGTATATTAAAGAATTAGGACTGTTAACTCGTGCTGTTTTTGTTGTAGATGAAACTGATACGATTACTTATGTAGAGTACTGTGAAGAAGTCACAGAAGAACCGAATTACGCTAATGTGTTACAGGCATTAAAACGATAAGTTGCTTTAGTGGTTATAAGTATCTTAATTATTTTGATGAATAAAAAATCCTACTCAGTAGGATTTTTTTTGTTTTGATATAAAGAAGAATACGTTTTTCGATACTGTAAAGGCGTGATTTGATAGTAAGTTTTAAAGGATTTAAAGAAATAACTTTTATCATTAAAGCCAACACAATGCATGATTTCAGTCGTTGTTAAATTAGTGGTTATTAATAACCGTTTAGCATGCTCAAGTTTAAGTGAGAGAAGTTTTTTCGAAAAGGACTGGTGGAAAAGCTTTTTAAATAATGTTGAAAAATAGGCCGGATGAAAATTGAAATATTCAGCTGTTGAAGATAGCGTTGCGGTGCAAAAATTATCACTTAAATATTTTAAAATTTTCCCTTCATCATAGCATTGCATCATACTAGAGTCATGAATAACGAGGTAGGGAATATGATTTCGATCGAGTTGTGACATCAGAATCACTAACAACAGTTTATAGTTTTTAGCGGAATGCACAGCCTGTTTATATTGTGTCAATTCAGTTAAGAACAAATGAAGGGTTGAGAGAATGGATGAATCTTTTTGATAATCAAATAATAGATACTCATTTTTTGCATCTGTTAAATTTAATAAATCGTAAAAAATAGGGCAGTCTGCAATTTGTGAAACAATGAAGTTATCAAAAAAATCTTCATGACAGTCAAAGATAAAAACCACGTCAGTTGACTGTTTTTTTTGAAGTTTATAATGGCATCCTTTTTTTATAAACATAATGGAATAAGGCATGCAAATAATGGTTTCCTTACCAATTATAAGTTTACATTTATTGAAAAATATCAACATGGTAAAACAGGATGATTTAGCTATAATTGATGAGATATCATCAGGTATCGTGCAGATTTGATAATGAAATAACTTATTAAATGAATTCTTTTTGGTATAAATATTTTTTGATTCATTGAAAGTAAAACCTTGATGGTTTTTTATTTGTAATGCTTTATGAAATGGTATAAAGGTCTCGTTGTTAATGATCAAATCAATCTCATCCTTTCGCCCCCTCATTCTACAATATCAAACTAAATTAAACAACATTTCTTAAAATAAACCACTTTTTTACTTATTAGGCTCAACTTACCACATTGTGAAATTTTGTTATAATATCTGTGTAAATCGTGAAAAAAATGACATATTTAAGGGGGTTCGTCTTAATGATGAACAAAGCTTTCAAAAAGACGACATTTAGCTTGATGTCTATCATGTTAGCGGCATCAGTTTTATTTGGATGTCAGTCAAATAATGTAACGGAAGAGCAACAGAATGATGCTACAACAGGTGCAACAACAGCTAATGTGGTTGCAGGAACATACACTGGAACGGCAGCAGGGTTTGGAGGAGATGTTGTCGCAACAGTTGAGGTTGACGATGAAGGAACAATTCTTTCAATTGACGTTGATGCATCAGGAGAAACACCAACGATTGGGGGAGCAGCTGCACCTAAATTAGCAGCATCGATTGTTGAACATCAAAGTCTTGCAGTTGATACGATTTCAGGTGCCACTGGAACGAGTAACAGTGTTTTAACTGCAGTAGAAGATGCGTTAGGACAAGCTGGTTTTGATGTAGAATTAATGAAAAATCGTAAAGTAACAAAAACAGGTGTTGATGAAGAAGTAACAGTTGAGTTAGTTGTTGTTGGAGCAGGTGGTTCTGGAACCGCTGCTGCTTTAGCTGCTGCGGAGGCTGGAACTGATGTTTTAATTATTGAAATGACTAACTCAGTCGGTGGAAACTCAATGTTAGCATCAGGAATGTTTGCGGTTGAGTCAACTTTACAAAAAGAAGAAGGATTAAACTTAACGGTTGATGAAGCTGTTTCTCAACTTTTAGAATTTAATCAATATTTATCAAATGGACCATTAACACGTGCTATTGTTGAAAAATCTGCTTCAACAGTTGATTGGTTAGAGTCATATGGAATGGAGTTCTATTTACCGTCAACAACAACTCAAGCAGCGCATGAAGATAACTTATACAAATGGAAAGCTTATCACAAGTTTGTTGATTCACAAGCAGGATTTGAGAATTTCTATACTCATTTAGAAGAAATGGGAGCTGAAGTTCGTACGAATACAAGCTTAAATGAAATTTTACAAGCTGAAGATGGAACTGTAACAGGAATCACAGCAACTAAAGAAGATGGTGGAATTTTAACTGTTAATGCGGATGCTGTTATTATTGCAACTGGTGGATATGGAGCGAATACTGAAAAAGTATATGAAAACTTACATACAGATTTAGTTTATTCATTAGGTGTTGCCAACTTTGGTGAAGGAATTGATGCTGCAATTGAAGCAGGAGGAATTCCTTGGGATTCATCAACTGCTTTATTACATGCCGCTCAATTGGCAAACTCTTCAACAGGAGCTCAAGGACATTCTGAAGACTTATTAACACAAGTTTTAATGGCACCATTATTATGGGTTGATGCTTCAGGAACACGTATCGGAAATGAAGATGCTATCTATGATACAGTATTCTGGTCAAATGTTGCCTATTCAGCAGGTGGACGTTATTACATCATTGTCGATGAAGCAACATTAGAAGATTTCTCAAATGGAGCAAACATTAAATTATCTGACGCAGGACCTGGATATACAGCAGGAACGGGAGACTTCGTTGCTATGGCAGATGCAGCTGTAGAAGCTGGTTCAGCATTCAAAGGAAGTACATTAGAAGAATTAGCAGCTTCAACTGGAATGAAAGTTGAAGAATTAGAAGAAACTGTTGCACGTTATAATACAATGGTTCAAAATAAAAAAGATACTGACTACGGTAAATCAGCAGATTCATTAGTTTATGAAGTATCTGAAGGAAATTACTATGCGTTTGAAGCACGCGCTGTTTATTTAGGAACAGTAGGTGGAGTTAAAGTCAATGAAAAATTAGAAGTCATTGATTTAGATTATAATGCTATTCCAGGATTATATGTGGTTGGTTCTTCAGCAGGTGGATATTATTCAAACGGAAGTTATCCTCCATATGAAGGATTAGCATGTGGATTTGCTTATACTTCAGGACGTATTGCAGGAGAAAATGCTGCACAATATATTCAAAACAAATAATATAGTTTTAAACTTTACAAAAAAACATGTCTAAAAATACCCTATAGTAAAAATATAAAAAAGCTAACTCAAATCTTGAGTTAGCT